>NZ_JAYFFC010000002.1:0-129384 GCF_034863245.1 Mycoplasma sp. 2248 | reverse complement strand
GTATTAGGCACACAGCCAGCGTTCATCCTGAGCCAGGATCAAACTCTCGAAAAAAATTGACTTGTCATGTCTTGTATATATCTAGTTTTCAAAGAACTTCTTTGCTATCAAAAGCATGAATATTATAACACTATTTTTTTTATTCAAAGTTTTTTTAAAAATTTTTTTCGAATTTTTTATTTGAACTTTTGATTAAAAAAATACTATCCACATCATAGTTTAATGGACAGTATTAAAGTTTTTGTTATTTGTATATTTTTGAAATATCAGCAAACATCGAAGTTTCTTCATTGTATTTTCTTCTATTATTAGTATCTAATAATTTATTATATGTTTTCTCTGTTATTAATTTATCATCATATAAAACTTTTAAATAGTATGCAATAACTTCGTCTGAAAAGAAATATTCATAATCATTATATAAAGAAATGATGTCTTTAATTTCATCATAAATAGTCTTTCTTAATGATTCGGGATATTTCATCTCTTTTGAATGTTCAGCAAATTCTTCTCTATCAACAATTTGCAATTCTTTATCTGGATAACATTTTATGTCTAAATCATAATCAATAAATTTAAGCGTGTCATCTTCAAAAATTGGACGTGATGCAAGGTTTATATAATAATAAGAACCGCTTTCTTTTAAAAGAACAATTGCATTGTACATTGAATCTTTCGGAATAAATCAAATTGCATTTTCTTTATATCTTCACCCATTTACATCTCTTTCATATTCAGCCACTTTAGTGTTTTTTAAAAATAAAACAATATGTCTCTTATTATGAAAAATTACTTTTACAGAATTTCATTGTCTATAAAGATGACCATTATGTTTATAAGCTTGAACATTAATCATTTGCCCAACTTTTAATTTAGAAAAATCTCATAGCATAAATTCCTTTCTATTTGCTTGTGAATATCTTAACTATGTAAATAATTTATGAAAATCTAATTTAACTTTATTATCTCTAGTTTTTATTATATTGTAAACATTTTGATTTTTTGTTGATCTTGTTGTTGTTACTCATCTATTTTCAGGAAGTGTTATTTCTTTTTCAGTTAAAATTTCATTTTCTTCAGCAATATTATTTTTATTTAAATCTTTTCATAAATAAATAACTGAATTATTACTTGGTTTTGTAATGAAATCTTCTGAAATATATGGAATAAATAAAGTGTTTGTATATTCATTTAATGAATTTGGATAAATTCTATTATTTAATTGTTCTTCTCTTTGCTGAACTTGTTCTGATGTTAATGAATTTGATAATAATGCACCTTTATCAAAAGTTTTGTGACCAAAAAAATTGAATGTATCTAAGTATTTAATTTTTGACGTTGCAGTAACTTGATTATTATCTGGATTAACGAAGACAAACCCTGTGTACTCATTTGAATCTAAGTAACCACTTAATTTGATTTTATGTTGATTTGCTTCATTATTTTCTATTTGCGAATGCTCTAAATCAATTCATTTTCATCCACTATTATCATAATATAGTTGTGAAATAGTTTTTCCATAACCCATTGTATCTAAAAATAATTTGTAAAAATCAACTGATTTATCTTGTTTTATTTTCTGAAGATTTAAATATTCAGTTTTAGTTCTATATCCTACTTGAGGTTGATATTCAGATAAAGCAAAAGGTGTTGTTGGCAGAAGAATTGAAGATTGATTTTTATAAGTTCTTGTTCTGTTTGAATTTTCTTGAATTGTCAAATCACCTTGTATGTATCATCCTTGTCTATATTGTGAATCAAAATTATTCAAGAAAACTTTACTCATATCATCTGCTAAAGATGTTGGTGAAATTGTGTAAGTTGTGGATGAAGATTTTTTATCAATATGAGCATAGCTAAAATAACTCATTGTAAAGATATCTTGACCTTTATTTCTTGAATCTTCTATAGCAGGACCAATTGGATTTGGTAAATTTATATTAAAGTAAGGTTCAAAACCATATTTCAAATATTCTCTAGGAACTAATTCAGTCAATGAATAATAGTAGCGAATATTATTTGATGAAAGACCGAACTTTGTATCAGGTGAATAATAC
Source organism: Mycoplasma sp. 2248 (assembly GCF_034863245.1). Classification (NCBI taxonomy): domain Bacteria; kingdom Bacillati; phylum Mycoplasmatota; class Mollicutes; order Mycoplasmatales; family Mycoplasmataceae; genus Mycoplasma; species Mycoplasma sp. 2248. Next base: position 127,327 of record NZ_JAYFFC010000002.1, on the reverse strand, counting down.
AATTTTGAATGTTCTTTTAATTTTTTATTAAGTTCAATTACATCAGGATTGCTTGGTTTTCCGTTTGAAAGATCTCAAATATCTTTCGGGCTAAAAACATTATGAATAAAACTATTTTTTTTGTTATTATCTGCTCTTAATATTTCTCAAGTTTCATCAGAGATTTTTGACTTTGAAGTTACATCATAGTTTAATAAATATTGAAATGAATCAACAAACGATTTATTTCAATATTGAGTGTAAAGATGATTATGCTGATCTTTAATTGTTGTTCCAGGTGAATAATAAATAATTGATGGGTTAACTAAATCTGAATCATCATTTTCAAAACTATAATATTTTGCAAGTACATCTTTTTTAAATGCAATTTCTGCATATGAGTTTGCTCAATGATGCATATATTCGTGGAATGTTGTTTGCATCATATAAGCAATAATTTCATAAAGGCTCATTCCTGATTCACAAAAAAAGAAACCATTAATAAAGATATTTTTAATATTCGGAATATATAATCCGTTTGCAGTATTATCTATTACACTAAAATTATTTATATTTATAGCTTCAAGATCGAAAACTTCAGTACTGAATGGAATTTTTCTTTTAAATTCATGAGCATATAAAACTAAACCTTCAGGACCTAATAAATATCTACGCTCACTTTTGTTTTCACTAACATAATATGCATAGTCTCTAAAAGTCACATTTGTGTACGGATCTATGTATTCAAAATAGCAGGTTCCATTAGTTTCTTCATATTCGTGCACATTATTTTTTTCAGTTTCAAATCTATTTAATAATTGACTAACTTCATCATTACTTTTTGATGAAGTTTTCATAAATTCTTTATTGTTAATTGGAACTACATTAGAAGCTGCAATTGTAGGATGTGTGTAATTTGTAAATCTTAATTTAACTTTATTAACTTGTTTTTTATCACCATTTCCAGAAGATTTAAAAATATCTAGAAAACTGCATGAATTAGTCACAAGTGTTCCTAGACCTAAAATTGAACCAGTTAAAAACAATAAAGATTTACGTAATTTAGTCATATTTAAATCATACACTTTTTATCTTCAAATAAGATAAGAAGTGTTGTAATTATTTTTTTCATAAATGTGAAAAATTTACTAGAAAACATTAAATTTTTGATAACTTGATCTCAAAAAGTTATAGAATAAAAGTGTAAGAAATCGGAGGTGCTTATGTACAAATACAAAGCAAAATTAGTAGCTAGTGGTGAAGTTATTGCACAAGCTAACACAATTGACGAATTAGAAGGTCAAATCAAAGGATTTCGCCGTGGTCAAAAACACGGATTACACACCAAGGGAAATGAAAAAATTGAAATATTCCATATAGAAAGAAACAATTTGGAAGGTAAATCACATTCTAAAGAAGTTTCAGTTAAAGTTGTTTAATTTATTGAATAGAATTTATATATTAGTTTTATAGATATGTGCCACCAATTTTTGGTGGTTTTTATTTAAAAAACTCTAATTGCTATATAATAAAAAGAAAATTATAAGGAGTTAAAATGTCAAAACCTAGATTAGAAGATAATTTTTATGTATACGTTAATTATGAATGATTAAATACTGCCACAATTCCATCAGATAGATCATCAATGTCAGCATTCGGTGAATTAGATATCAAATTAGAAAAATTACTTAAAGACTTAACAGTTCAGTGAGCTAATGGTCAAAAAGAATTACCTAACGATCCTATGATGAAGCAGTATGTTGAATTTTACAAAATGATTATTGATAAAGATAAGAGAAAAGAAATCGGAATAAAACCAGCTAAAGATTTTCTTAAAAATATTGAAGAATTAAAATCATTTGAACAACTTGCTTCAAATTTTGATTACTTTAATAATAGATATGTATCTTTACCTTTATCTTTTGGTGTTGGAGAAGATTTTAAAAATAATAAATTACAAGTTTTATGACTTGATGAATTTAGCTTAATTTTACCTTCAAAAGAAACATATGAAAATGAACAAGAAGCAAATAGATTAATGACTGTATGAATTAATATGGTTTTTGATTTATTACAAAAATATGGATTTGATGAAAGAAAATCAAATGATTTAATTAATAAAGCTATTGCTTTTGATTTAAAAATTAAAGATTATGTTCTTTCAGATGTTCAAAAGGCTGATTATGTTTCATTATACAACCCTAAAGAAATTTCATGATATACCGATAAAAGTTCAATTTTTAATATTCCAAACATTGCAGAACAATTAGTAGGTCAAAAAGTTGAAATGATACCTTGTTCAAATGTTAAATTCATTGAAAACTTAAACAATATTTTCAATAGTGAAACATTCGAAGAATATAAAGCCTTATTCTTTATTAAAAACTTAATTTTTGCAGCTTCATATTTAGATGAAGAAACAAGAATTAAAGCAACAGAATTTAAAAATGCAATTTACTCAATCCAAAAACCAAGAGATTTAGAAATGTTCGCTTATGATTTAGCTACTAAATATTTCAAAGAACCATTAGGTATGTACTATGCAAAACATTTCTTTGGAGAGAAAGCTAAAAAAGATGTAGAACATATGGTTGCTAATATGATTGAAGTCTATAAGAAAAACTTGGAAGAAAACACATGATTATCAAAAGAAACGATTAAAAAAGCAATTACTAAATTGAACAAATTAGGTGTTATGGTAGGATATCCAGAAATCATCAGACCATTTTACAAAGATTTTGTTGTTAAGAACTATGAGCAAGGTTCAAACATTTTAGAAAATGTTTTATTCTTTGAATCAATTAAGACTCAATATAACTTATCCCAATACAATCAATTAAAGAATGATAAGTATTGATCAATGTCTCCTGCAGAAATTAATGCTTACTTTAATCCATTTGCAAATCACATTGTTTTCCCTGCTGCAATTTTACAAGCTCCTTATTATGATATTAATCAATCTTCATCTGCAAATTATGGAGGAATTGGAGCAGTTATTGCTCACGAAATCTCACATGCATTTGATAACAACGGTTCACAATTTGATGAAAATGGAAGCTTAAACAACTGATGAACTGATGAAGATAGAGCAAAATTTGACGAAAAAATTGCTGCCGTTATTAAGTTATATGATGGTAAAGAAACTAAATATGGAAAAGTTAATGGAAAACTAACAGTTTCTGAAAATATTGCTGATATCGGTGGAGTTTCATGTGCCTTTGAAGCTGCTAAACTTGAAAATGACTTTAATCCAAAAAACTTCTTTGAAAACTGAGCTAGAGTTTGAAGAATGATTATCACAGAAGGAAGCGCAAAAAGAAGATTGGAATCTGACGTTCACTCACCTTCAGAAATACGTGGGAATGTTGTTTTATTAAACAATCCAGATTTTACAAAAACTTATAACTTAAATAAAAATGATCAAATGTTTTTACCTGAAGAAGAACAAATCAAAATTTGATAGATAATTAAATTGAAAAATATAAACCTCAATATAATGAACACATTTTAGTGATAGTTATATTGAGGTTTTTCATAATTATTTTAATAATTTTAGTTTGATATTTACTCTCTTGAAATTGTATATGCATTATTAGCATGATATGCTTCATAGTCTCCTCTATTAAATGTCTCAAGACTCTCGGGATTATCTATAGAAATTGAATAGCTTTATCAACTATTTTAATTTTTTTAACTATTCTTGCAACTAATTGCCTAATAGTTCAAATTTGAGAAAAATCACTAAATTAATGAGGTGATTATGAAAAAAATTTTAGTCTTCTTAATAATTTTTATGAAGTTAATGTTTTGTTGCAGTTTTTTTACTGCTTCATGTAAGACTGATAACAATCAATTAAAAAAAGAAATCAATAAGAAAAACCATAATACAAATTCTAATAAAACAACAAATAGTTTATTGAATCAGAAATATTTAAGTAATTTTTCCCCATTATTAATTAATAATAAAATTTTGCTTAGTTCAGGAAAAATGAATTGAGAAAATATCAAGTTTGATAAAAATAATCAAATTAATCTTAATATTCAGCATGAAGATATGATGGATAATGTATTTAAAGTTTCATTTCATAACTATAACCCTCATAATAAGATAAACTCACAATCTAAATATATGATTCATTCAGGCACTATGAGTTTATTTGATTATCATCTTGATGATAATGGTGAAATTGAAAAATTGTATTTCGTAACAAATGCTCATGTTCTAAATAACTTTGTAAAGAATAATTCTGATGGTTCAATATTTTCAAATATTATCAATGATAACCAATTATTAAATGATGAAAGTAACCTTATAACTTCTCAAGTTCAAATTTCAAAGTTGCGATTTGATACGAATAAAAACCAAGAAATTAAACAAATTTTCAGCTTTAATCCTAGTGATTTTAAAATTGTATATTTAGCATTAGATTTTTTAAAGTCAAGTCCTAAAAACTACATCCATAATATGGATAATGTTGAAGAAATGATTGACTTTGGTATACTGGAATTAGATTTGAAAAATATTCATAATAAAAGTAATTCAATTTTTGAATACTCTAAAAATGAAAATTTAGTCAGTTGTCAAAATATGACGTTTAATGAATGATTAGGTAAATTTATTAATATCAAAAAAATTAACACCATATCATCAGATAATATTTTGGAAAATCATGAATTTTACTCAATAGGTTACCACGATAAGGAAAATGAGTTTACTTTTAATAATTCAAATAATTTAAATCACTCAGAGCAATTTCATTTTTTAGAAAACTATCCTGGTTTTGTTGATATTTTGCTTAACTTTAGATACATAAGTCATTTAAATAATTTTAAGTATGTAAATAAATCTGTTTCCAAAACAAATAAATTTGTTAATTATGGTTTAGGATTCGTAATAAATAATTATCAACCATATTATGGTTCATCAGGATCTCCGGTTGTTAATCAAAATAATCAATTACTTGGTTTAATGTTTGCTACATATGATGTTGATTTTAAAAATAAGGAATCAATATCTTGTCTATTAAGATCACCTAAATTAGATTATTCACATAACTTTGGATCATACAACATAGAACCATATGATTTAATTTATGGAGGATATCAAAATCAAAAATCATCATATAAAGATGCGATTAGAAATTTGTATGGAGACAATTATAAAACTTGGCTAATAAAATAACCAGGTATTAACCTGGCTAAATAAATTATTTGTCAATATTTGTTTTTAAAACTGATAAGAAAGCTTCTTGTGGTACTTCGATAGAACCTAGTTTTTTCATACGTTTCTTACCTTCTTTTTGTTTTTTAAGTAATTTTTGTCTTCTTGTTACATCCCCACCATAAAGTTTTGCAGTAACGTCTTTTCTGTAAGCTTTAATTGTTTCCCTTGCGATAATTTTTCCACCAATAGTAGCTTGCACAGGTACTTCGAAGTTTTGCCTAGGTATTGCATCCTTGAGTTTTATACACAACTCTCTAGCTGATTCATATGCTTTTTCTCTATGACTGATTATTGAGAATGCATCAACTTTATCACCATTTAATAAGATGTCAACTTTAACTAAATCTGAAGGTCTATATCCAATTCACTCATATTCGAATGAAGCATAACCTTTTGTAGTAGATTTTAATCTATCAAAAAAATCAAAAACAGTTTCAGCTAATGGTAATTCATAAATTATTCTAGTTCTTCTAGAGTCAACTGTCTCTAAAGTTTTATAAATACCTCTTTTATTTTGACAAAGTTCCATAACATTACCAATATATTCGTTTGGCACAAAAATACTTGCTTCAACATATGGTTCTTCGATTTGCTCTATAAAAGTTCTATCAGGGAATAATGTAGGGTTAGAAATGTATTCAATTTCTCCTTTTGTAGTAGTTACTTTGTACTCAACGCTTGGGCTTGTCGCAATAATTCCAACTTTATATTCTCTATCAAGTCTTTCTTGAAGAATTTCCATATGCAACATTCCTAAGAAACCAACTCTAAATCCAAACCCTAATGCTTTTGATGTTTCTTGTTCTCATGTGATTGAAGAGTCTGATAATGAAATTTTTTCTAAACTTTCCTTAAGATCCATGTAATCTTTTGTGTCAATTGGGTAAAAACCAGTAAATACAACGGGTTTCATTTTTTTGTAACCTGGAAGAGCTTGTTTTGTTGGATTAGAAATTAAAGTGATTGTATCCCCGACGTTAACTTCTTTTGCATCTCTAATTGCTGCTGAAACTCACCCAACTTCTCCTGCGACTAATTCATCTTTTTTGGTTTCATTTGGATTTTTAATACCTAAGTCAATAACATGATACTCATTTCCTGCATCGTGTCTTGACATAAATTTAAACTTATCTCCTGTTTTAAGCTTACCTTCGAATACTCTAATAAACATGACGACACCACGATATGGATCAAAGTAACTATCAAAAATCAATGCTTTTAAAGGTTTATTATCATCTGCATTTTTAGGTGCTGGGATATATTCAACAATCGCATCAAGCAATTGATGAACACCTTGACCTGTTTTTGCAGACACCAAAATAGCATTATCAGTCGGTATACCGATAACTTCTTCTATTTCTTTTTTAACACCTTCAACATCAGCACTTGGTAGATCGATTTTATTTATAACAGGCAAGATTTCTAAATTATTTTCAATCGCTAAATAAACATTAGCTAAAGTTTGAGCCTCAATACCTTGTGTTGCGTCCACAAGCAATAAAGCTCCCTCAGAAGCTGCAAGAGATCTAGAAACTTCATAATTAAAATCAACATGTCCTGGCGTATCAATTAAATGAAAAATATAGTCTTTATACTTAATTTGAACTGCATTTAGTTTAATTGTAATACCACGTTCCTTTTCAAGATCCATTGAATCTAAAAATTGAGCAGTTAACTCTCTTGTGTCTACTGTATTTGTATATTCTAAAATACGGTCAGCTAAAGTACTCTTACCGTGATCTATGTGAGCTATTATTGAGAAATTACGAATTTTACTTTTTTCCATAGTTCTTTAAATTATAGATGAAAATTTTTTTCATTTTTTGAATTTTTATCTTATAATAATACCAGTGCTTTATCCTTGAACTTGATTCGGATAAAGAATGTGATGTCCATGAAACATCCTTCTTGTGTTAAATTATTAAACACCTGTCACTAAATAATTTTATGTAAAACACATAATCATTATTATGCCTTACATAACTTCCCCACAGCTTTCTAGCTGTGGTTTTTGTTTTAGAATTCACTGAATAAAGGCTGTAACTAGAGAAAAAATCCTTAATTTTTCACAAAATGTGAAAAAAATAAGAAAAAATTACATATTTATTACATAATATTTGAAAAATGTGCTTAAATTTAAGTAGATAAATTAATTTTCAGGAGATGATTATTATGAAAAAATTAAAAACTTTACTTATGAGTATTGCTGGATTATCAGCTATTGTGGCACCAGCCGTGGCAGTATCATGTAAAGATACTAAAAACCCAGAACAACCTGGTAACCCAAACACAGGTTCACCTGTGCAAGCTGACCCAGAAATTGCTGAATTAGATAGAATTGGTGAAAGATTAGTGGCTAAAGGAGCTGAATTATTCACATTCTTACCAGAAAAAAGACAAGATGTTATTGACAAATTAACAAAAGGTGAAGTAAGAAAAAGACAATTATTCTTCTCTAACTATGATGGTCAATTAGCGACAGGTGTTGGTAGAGATTACAATGTTTCACAACCTTCAGCAGAAATTAAGGCTATTAATACTGAAAAAGGAATTCAATACATTAAAAGTGGTTACATGATTGCTAATGATGTAAAACCTCAATACGAAAACAAACAAGGTATTCAAGGGGCAAGTGGATGACTTAACACAGTTTACAATGAATCACAAGGAACAGTTACAATTAAATTCAAAGTTGCTAAATTTGTTAATGATGCAACACCAGTTAAGAGCTCATCAAAAACATTCGAAGTTACATTAAATCTTCCAGCTGCTACTACAAATTAAACAAGTACACCAGCTCAATAATTTTTACATAGATTTTATACAACACTAAATCAATTAGATTAGTGTTGTTTTTTTATGCTTTCGCAAAAAGAAAAACACTCGTTCCTGTTCTTAATAGAACTAAAAATAAGTGTTTTCTTAATTGTGATAAAAAAGAAAATCTATTCACTAAGTAATTTTTCTTCAGCACTAATAATTGATAATGATTCTTGCAATATTTGATTTTCATCTTTATCATTTGTGTCTATGACATAGTACTTAAGGTTATATTTTGAAGCTATCTCTTTAAAGATTTTTAAATAGTTAGAATGTAAATTTTTAAAATATTCGTAATTAGAATCAAAATTCTTCACTTCTGATTCTCTATTTCTTGCAAACAATCTTTTCTTAAATGTTTCAAAATCTACATCCAAGAAAATTGCAAAATGTGGCATTTCATCTTCAGTTACTAACTTTTCAAACATAGCATCATAAGCCTGTAAATATTTTTCACTTTTTGCCGATAATATCAACTTAGCAAAAATATAATGTTCTAATGCAAATCTATCAACAAAAATGTGATCTTTTTTAATATTTGAATTTGATTGATTGTATTCATCTAATAATTTTGCAAACTTATCTGAATGATTTTCAGCTATATAAGATTGAAAACTAATTGTTAAATTTGGTTTATTTTCATACAATCAATTTAAGAAAGTGTTGAAAACATCATCGGATTCTTCAAACTCTCTTAATATTTTTGAAGTAGGAAACTCTTTTTGTAAGTTTTTAACTAACGAACTTTTTCCTGCAGCAATCATTCCACTTATACCTATAACCATAAATGCCTCACTTTAATAAATTTGGATAAAAAATCAACTCGATTAATTTAATGAGTTGAATTTACTTAAAATTATTATTACTATTTAACTAAATCTACATCATATAATGTATTAACTGATTTACACATTTTGTTAAGGGTTTTAAACTCTTGTTTAAACTCTTCTAACTGCATAAACTTTTCATAATCTAATCTTGTAGATCATCTTTCTAAAACAATTACTACTCCCTCAGGATCGACAGAATATTCGAATGATAAGTTTTCTTCTTTCATTCTTGTTTTTTTAGTTAATATAAATAAATAATCAATAAATCCTTTTAACTTTTCTGGATTTATTACATATCTTGATGCTTTGGCAAAAATCAAAATCGCCTCCTTAATAAGATCAAGTTATTTTTTTAAACGAGCAAAGAGCATATACTCATTCCCTTGATTAATATTATCAAATTTTTGATAATCTTCTATTAAATCAATAGAAAAACTATCAAAACCTAATGCAGTTGCTACTTCTTTTGTTTTATCTTTTAATACAACTGATAAATAAGTTGATACTGCATAAATACCATTCAGAAGTCTTACTAAAATTTGCTCTAATCTTGGTAAATCCTCTTTTAATTTTCAAGGTTCTGTTAAATCAACATATTTATTTAGGTCGCTTGATAAATTAATAGCAACTTTTAATGCTTTGTCAATTTCTAAATTGTCAAAGTGTTTTTTGTACTCGAAGATAGAATTTCTAATTTTTAAGTCTATGTCCAAGTCGTTTTGATCTTTTGATGACTTGTATTTTAAAGGACCTGAAAAACTATTTGATTTCATTTTTAAAGTTCTTGAAACTAAGTTTCCATAATTATTAATTAATTCAGAGTTAATCACATCAATAAATCTATCTTCATCTCAAACACCATCTTCTCCTAATGTGATTTGTGATGTTAAATAGTATTTAATCATTTCTTTATCGTATTTAGCTAATAAATCATATGGATCAACTACATTATTTTTTGATTTCGACATTTTTCCTGTTGGTGTAACTAATCAACCGTGCGCTTGAATTCTTGTAGGTTGTTTTAAGTTAAGTGCTTTAAGGAAAATAGGTCAATAAATCATATGGAATCTTGCGATTTCTTTACCAATTAAGTGAATAACTTCTGAGTCTTTGCTTGTTCAAAATTTCATAAACTCATCTGGTTGTTGTTTGTTTTTTACATCATACCCTAAAGCAGTTATATAGTTGCATAATGCATCTAATCAAACATAAAGTGTATGTGTTTGGTCTTCATCAATTTTGATACCTCAGTCAATGTTAGTTCTTGTAACTGATAAATCTTCTAGCCCTTTAAGTAAGAAATTACTTTTCATCTCATTGATGATTTTGTTAGGTGCTAAAAATTCTGGATTACCATCAATATACTCAACTAATCATTTTGCAAACTCATTCATTTTGAAGAAATATGAATCTTCTGAAACTAAAATTAGTTTGTGACCACTTGTCGGATGATAATATCCATCTTCTTTTTTAACTGCTTGTGTTTCTGTTAAAAACTCTTCATCTGAAACTGAGTATAAACCATTGTATTGTCCTTTATAAATAAAACCTTTTTCTAAGAAATAAGAGAAAATGTGTTTTACTGAATCTTTATGGAATTGTGATGATGTCCTTGAAAAGAAATCATATTCTATTCCAAAATCAACTCACATTTGTTTATATTTGGCAACTAAATTGTCAACAAATTCTTGTGGATTTACATTTTGCTCAGCGGCTTTTTGTTGAATTTTTAAACCGTGTTCATCACTACCTGTAAGCATTTTAACTTCATAACCAAGTAGTTTTTTATAGTTAGCTAAAACTCAAGCAACTGTAGTTGTATATAAGTGTCCGATGTGTAAATTTCCACTTGCATAATAAATAGGTGTTGTTATATAACTTGTTTTTTTATTCATCTTCTCCTCCACTTTTATAGGTCTATAAAGTTTTTTAATTTCAGGTAAATAATCGTGATTATTTTTATCGCTATTATCATGAAGATATAAGTTGGGTAAGAAATGAACGCCTCATCCTGTCTGATATCTTGCTTCAAGTAAAATAAATTTAGGTTTATCATCTATTCTAGGATAAATAAGTTGAACTCTTTTTGGCTCAAATTTATATTTTCTTAACAATTCAAAAGCATCAACCATTCTTTCAACAGGTAATACTAGTGATAAAAATCCTTTTTGTTCTATTATTTTAGAACAACCTAAAATTAATTGTTCTAAATTTAAATGAATTTCGTGCGTTGCAATTAGTTTTTCTTGTGAAATGTTATTTTTAACTTTTGTTTTATCATAAGGATAAAAAGGTGGATTACAGAAAATAATTTGATATTTCTTTTGTGCATTCTTTGTGTGCTGTTTGTAAAAATCATTAAAGTCTTGGTTAATAATATGAATTTGATTTTCCATATTATTAAGCTTCACATTTTCTTTCGCTAACTCTGCTGCTTTTTTCTGGATTTCAATTGCATCAATTTTTAATTTGTCATATCTAGAAGCAACAAAAATTGATAAAGCACCATTATTAGCACCAATTTCAAGTGCTCTAGTGCTTTTTTTATTTAAATAAATAAAATTACCAAGCATAATGGTATCAACTGAATAATTAAACATATCTTTATCTTGTTTAATTACTAATCCAGCATCAAAACCTAATGAATTTTCCTCTAAATTTCTATTTTTATTTTTCATTTTTATCCTTTAATAAATATTTTTAATTATATTAAATAAGTTATATAAAAGATAACTTTTCATTATAAAAGCGCATAGCTCTTTATTAGCTTTGCGCTATTGTTTTATTTTTGAAAATTTTTTCTTGATTTTGAAAAATTTTGCTTACTTTTAGAAGCTCTTTCAGCTTCTTCTTTTTGCTTTTTAGCCAATCAAGCTTCGTATAAATCAGCTAATACACAAGTAACTTTACCTTCGACTAAATCAACTTCTGTAACAACTACATCTACAAAATCACCAATTGTAAATTTTCTCTCTTTAGAAATCAATTTAGTTAAGTTTTCATTAGCTTCATATTCTCCATCGATCAATGTTGACTTGTGAACTAACCCACTAGCTTTAAAATCAAATTCGACAAAGAAACCAAAGTTAAGCACACTTAAAATTTGAGCTCTAAATGGTGAACCGATTTTATTTTTTAAGAATTCAGCAAACTTAAGATCATTAACATTTCTTTCAATTTGAACTGCTTTTTGTTCTGATTTAGTATTTAAATCACCAAATACAGGTAAGTTTAATCTAAACTCTTCAAGCTTTTCAGTTTGTTTATTAATAATAAAATCTCTAATTATTCTATGAATGATTAAATCTGGATATCTTCTAATCGGACTTGTAAAATGGCAATAATATTCACTTGCTAATCCAAAGTGCCCAATGTTTACATCTGAATAAATTGCTTTTTGCATTGAACGCAAGAACATTAATTTAATAAAATCATCATCTCTTTCAGCTTTAACTTTATTAACAAAATCTGCAAATATTTTAGGAGTAATTGAGTTTGCTTTAAGTTTTGATGCGTCTATTGAAACTGCTGCTAAAGAGTTTTGTAGTAATTGAATTTTATCTTCATCCGGTGCTTCGTGAACACGATATAAAACAGGTAACTTAGCATCAAAAAGATATTTAGCAACTGTTTCATTTGCTCTAACCATAAAGTCTTCAATTAAAACTTCGCTAAATCCACGTTTATTAATCACGATTTGTTCAACTCTACCATATTGATCAAGTTTAATTTTAGGTTCATCAATATCAAAATCAACATATCCTTCTTTGATCTTGTAATCATGAATAATTAAACTTAATTCTTTAGCTACATTAAGCATTTGTTTTAATTTAGCTACATTTTCTTGGTTTGGATGATCTTCATTAATTTCACCTGTATTATAGTATTTGTCAACTTGTTTGTATGTTAATCTAAATTTACTTTCAATAATACCTTGTGAAATATCTGCACTAACTGTATTTCCATTTTTATCAATTTCCATTTCGCAAGCCAAAACAAATCTTTTTACATTTGGATTAAGCGAACAAATTCCATTTGATAATTCAACAGGTAACATCGGAATGACTCTGTCGACTAAATAAATGCTTGTCCCTCTGCTTAAGGCTTCTTGGTTAATGAATGAACCTTCTTTGACATAGTGAGAAACATCAGCTATATAAACTCCCAGGAAATAATTTCCATTATCTAACTTTTTAACTGTGATTGCATCATCAAAATCTTTTGTATCATCACCATCGATTGTTACAATCATTTCATTTGTAAAATCACGTCTATTTGTTTGGTCTTCATTATCAATTGTTTCAGGAATTAATTTAATTTCATCTTCAGTATTTTCAGGGAAAGCTGATGGAACTTTAATTTGTTCTAAGTATGATTTAACAAAAACCATCGGGTCAGCTTCGTTTGTAATAACTCTTTCAACACTTATTGTTATGAATTTATCTTCGTAAGCTAAAACTTTAGCTAAAACTAAGTCATTTAATTTGTTTGGGACACTTGAAGGAATTAATTTAAATTTAACACTTTTAAATCTAGCATCAATAGGTGCAAATGATTTAACACCATTTTTTTCTTTTATAAATCCAACAAAACTTTCATTGTTTCTTTGAATAATCTGTGTAACTACACCATCTTTTAATTCTTCATCACCTTTTTGAAGTTTATAAACATTAACCTTAACTTCATCACCACTAATAGCTCCATTAAAATTAAAAGTTTTTACATAAACACTTTTTTTAGTTCCTTCTTCTTCGTTGATGTCATAATCAACAAATCCAAAGTTACCTTTTGTAGCAACTTTTAAAATTCCTGTAACTGTTTCTTCTAGTTCAGGTGAATAATATTCATCATTATTATTTCTAAAAACTAAATATTCAGATTGCAAATCTGAAATAGCTTTAGTTAAGTCTTTATTGTTTCTCAATGAAACTTTAAAATGTTTTGCAATGTCTAAAAATGACCTTGACTTATATTTTCTAATGTAATTTAATATTTCTTGTTTTTGCATACTTTTATTTTTTCAGTACTATTCTTAAAACAACTGAAGCAATAATTAAAATTGCTCCTAAAACTATCATTGAGTATTTTAAGAATTTCTTAACTCCTCTTTCTTTTGAATTTTTAAATAACTCCAAGTCTCCTGAACCAACTAACGCTCCTGAAAAACCATTTGAATCAGGTGACATTAATAATGAAACGAAGACAATTAGAATTCCAACCATTACCAATATAACTGTTAAAAATGTTGACATTATTACTCCCAATATTTACTTATTTAATATAAGTTAGATTAATATTTTAAATAATACCATAATATCTGTTTTTTGTGCTTTACTGATATAACTATATGCTAGATAAAAATGATTTTTTAATAATAAAAATAATAAAGTTTAATAAAATTAAAATAATTATGAAAAAACTAGTTAAAAAATTCTTATTACCAATGTCTGTTGGAATATCTGCTACATTACCAATTGTTGCACTTTCTTGCAACAATCAACAAAAAGAGGATCAAAATTTAAAATCATTTAAAGGTGACTACTTAAAAACAGCGAACGTTTTATTTAACAATATTGTTAATACAGCTCAAAAATGATTAAATATCATTGAAAATGATTCTGCAGCTAATGAAAGATTAAATAATTTCTTTAGTCAAAATGAAAATGCTAAAAACACGGTTATTTATGTTTTAAAATCAGATCCAGAATTATTTAAAAACAACATTGTCAACTCAAACTTAAAACAAATTGAACAAATTATTAATGGCGAAATTCAAAATACTTATAAATACTTTAATGAAGTTTCAAGAATCACATCAGCTATAAATCCACAGTTTCTTAACGGTATTCTTTCTGCATTTATTAGATTCATGCCTGAAAGTGAAGAAATTCAACAATCAATGAAATCTGACTTTAGTAAGTTAGTTGGATACTTATTTTATTCAAATGGTAAAGCTGAAATCATTAAAAATTACATTCTAATGAACGAGAGTGAAAATAGAGCTAATAAAATTAAATCATTGACAAATGATGCTACACTTAAAAACTCAGTTGATCAATATTTATTATCAAATCAAAATGTTATTGCTGAGTATAAAAAATTAAACGATGCACAAAACTATTCATATGATTCGATCACTTCATTATCTGAAGAGAAAATAAGAAAAATGTCTGATGAATATTTAAAATTCCAAAAACAATTTATGAGTTTTAGAGAGCAATTTAATGTTCCATATCTTGAATTAACACAACCAGAAAGTTCACTAAATAAACAATTTAACTCATTAATTGTTCCTAACTTTGCAAAAATGCCAAATATGAACGAAATTGGTAAACCTATTCTTGATGAAAATGGTAAGGAGACTTACAAAAACCAAGCGACAACATATGATAGTTTATTAGAGAAATACAAAAAAAACCAAGAAATTAAAGCTCTTATTGAAAAAATCAAAGCTAAAAACTTAAAAGAAAAAGTAACAATTGAAAATCCAAGTGTATTAAATGATCTTACAAATGGAAAAATGTTACCTTTATCAATTTCATTCACAACTAACTGAAATCAATCTTTCAAATTTGGTTCTGTAATTTATTCAAAAAACAAGCAAACAAATTCGTTTGATAAATTAAATCTTGAAGAAAAAATTACACAAGGTTCAAAATTAGTTTCATCAATGATTAATGATTGAAATGCAGATCATATTTTAAAATTATCACTACCTATTGAAATTATTAATTATTGAGGTGTTTTTAACCCTAATGAAGCTAATGCAAAGATAAATAAACAATCAAGCGATGAAGATATTAATGAATTAACAAAACTAACTGACTATATTACATTAGGATTTAACTCAGTTCAACCAATTGAATATAAGATTAAAGAAGAAAATAAAGACAACAACAAATACAATTTATTGCAAATTGGAGTTGTTAGAAATTCATTATTAGGTGGAAGACATTACAAAGATTTTTGAGACACATTCTTCTTAACTCCATCATATGAATACTTAATTGATAAAAATGCTGTTAGACTTTCTGAGCAAGGAGTTAATCTTAATGCTTCATTTGACTTATATATAACATTAAGTGATGAAATTTATGAAAACCAAATTAAACCATTAATTATTGACCAAATGTCTGATGAAGAACTTGCGAAAGTATCTGAATTAAAAGCTAAAATTTCAGCACTTGAAGATAAAGAAATTGCAATAACAGATGATGATAAGGCAATGATTTCTAAATTTGGTTATATGTATAGATTTAAAGATGTAACTGACGAAACATATCCGACTCAAGCTATTCCTGTTGATCAAATTCCACCTACACTATCTCAAAAATACTTAATTGATGCAATTGACAATTACATTAATGTATCAACAAAAGGTTCAGAATACATTTCTTCTTTAGAAAGTGAAATCTCAAATTACACATCTAGAATTGATACATACAAAAAAGAAGTAATTACACCTGCTGAAGAAAAACTTGCTGCGTCACAAGATGAAGAAGAGAAGAAAAAATTAAGAGAACAAATCGAGCTTTTTAAAGCTGAAGCAGATAAATTAGAAGAGCAAAAAGAAGAAGCAACAGCAAGATTAGATGCTGCTAAAGTAGAAAAAGAAAAATGAAATATTTTTAACACCGATAAAGTTGCATACTTCAAAAACAAATTAACCGAATTAACTGATCCAAAAATTGCTAACCCTAATAAAAATGCTGAGAGTGATCCTGAACAAATTTCAGATCCTGAAAACTCAATTAAATATAATAAAGAAGAGCTTGAAAAAGTTTATACAGCTTATGAAACAAGAAGAGCTCAAGAATTCAATAAATTAGTTATTGGATTCACATTTAAAGTAATTGATTAATTATGAAAACAAATCACATTTATAAAACTCTTTTAGAAAGAAATGCAAATTTGAATCTATTATCAAATGACGAATTTGAAAAATGTGTTCAAATAATTCTTTCTAGCCCACAATTAATTAACACATTTGACTGAATGGAACAAACTAATGGTGAACCAACATTAGTTTCAATGTTTGATAACATTTATCTTGTAGATTTGTCGACTCAGTCACCTAATAGAAGATCACTGTGCTATGATAGAACTGCGCTAATTAACAGAAAGAAGTTTGTACCTGAAAATGATGCTTTAAGTCTTGCGCATAGTTATTTTAGTGAACTGCTAACTGAGCAAGACTATAGATTTTTAAATACAATCAAACCACTAGATACTAAGACATCTTCGTGAATTCACACACCTAAAGAAATTCGAGATAAAGGTGGTGCGATATTTTGTGACAATAGATATGGTGCAGTATTTGTTTATCATAATAGTGCTGATTCATATTATTCTTCTAGAGGTTTTAGAGTTAAAGTTAAAATGATTTAACCTATGCACATAGATACAAAAGTAAGATATTTAATTTGATATCTTGCTTTTTCTTTTTAATTAGTTACTAAAAAAAGATAAAGAAAAAGCTACCAAAAAGGTAGCTAGTTAATGATTTATTAGAATTTATCTTGTGGTAAGTAAATTGAACCATCAATACTTTTAATATCTGAAATAGAGATAAATGCATCTTTGTCAACTTTACGAACATCTTTAATAATACGTAACACATGTCTGAATAATGCAACTGATGTAATAACATCAATATCTTTTCCTTCGTATCCACCTGTAGCTCTGAAAATTGTCATACCTGTAACAATTTTCTTGTCACTTGTGATGATTTCTTTAACTTTAGCAGCATTCTTTGTAAAGATTTGAACTCTAACAAGTTTAAATTTAGGGAATAATTTATCTAATACACCGATATAAACAACGTTTACTAAGAATGTAGCGATGAAGTTAGGTGAGAAGTAAAGTTCAGCGTGTCATACTTTTGCTTTCAATGCTTCTGCTTGTCTTGTGAATTCAATTACTTGTGAATCTGTTAATCCCATATCAGTTTTATTTTGAGCAACTAATGAAGGATCAACTTTTGATAAAAGAATTGAACCTGGTAATCAAGACCCAACTAAAACAGCGACAATCATAATTGCTATGTTCATATATCCACTAATTGAACCGAATGATTTTTGTTTTGCGTTTGCGTATCATTCTCCGATAACACCTGTAACACCAGCTGTTCCTCCAATGATTTGGATAATTGCAAATACGTAAGCTAATAATACTCCATAAACAATTGCATAAAGCATTAATGCTAACACACTACCTGATGAGTATGAGTCTCATAATAATGGAACTAATCCTGAAAGTGATTGGTAAGCTGTAGGTAAAGCAGCTTTAACAGCTTTGTTTGAGAAGTCCCCGATAATATATGTTGAACCAGCACCTGGGATCATTCCGATTCCGAATGAAACTAATGATGAAACAACTAAGAATAAAATTGTTAAGTTTGTAAATAATTTTCCGACTTTCTTATAACCGAAAATGAAAATAGGAATACTTAAAATAACATAAGCAACTCAGAAGACGAATTGGTCAATTAAGTTAAGCACTGTTCCATCAACTTGTCCAGCTATAGAAACTACTAAAATCTTTGCTCCAGCTTGTCCAAAAGCAGCTAAACCAAAGTTGTAAATACCAACGTTTTTAACAAAGAATACACCAATGATACCGAAGATAACTGCTGTAATGTTTGTTATTAAAATAATTTTTCAAAGCGGCATTTGTTGGTAGAAGTAATTTAATTTAAGACCAAAGTTAGACATTCTTGTTCTTTTGTATAAAGTGTTCTCTTTTTTAATGTGCACTTTTTCTAAGTTTTCAACTGTGTCTTGTCATTCAGAAGAATTTTGGTCTTTATGACTATTTGACTTTTTAAAAAGCATTTTGCTCCTTTCTTTAAAATTAAAAAATATGTTACCTATCAACAAGATAACTAAATTACTATTCTTATTCTATCACTTTTACAAATAAAGCGAAATTTTAAAAATACTAAATAAAAACCACATATTTTTAATATGTGGAAATTGGTCGCTTAAACGAAATGGTAGACCGTACAGGGTTCGAACCTGCGACCCACTGGTTAAGAGCCAGTTGCTCTACCGGCTGAGCTAACGATCCACTAATATTATAAAACTTTTTCAGAGTGATTTGATAGTCTCTAATTTAAATAATCTAATAAATTAAAATTAACTTTTACAGTAGTGCTCTAGGTTTAAAAGTTGAATTAGATTTCTCTAAATTAAAAATAAATAAAAAATTCCATACATTAATTTGTGTATGGAATAAATTTATATTAAGCGTTAGCTTGTTCTTCTCTTCATCTAGCTACTTCAGCAGCACAATCATCAATAACTTGTTCAACTAAATCAAGTGAGTCAATAATAGCACCTGAGGCTCTTTCGTGTCCTCCACCACCTCATTTAACGGCAACATTTCTAACAATTGGTCCATTTGATCTAAATTCAACTCTAACTTTTCCGTTTTCTTCTTCTGTGAATTGAACTCACATTGGGAATCCATCGATGTTAGCGATTGAATTTACTCTAATTGATTGTTGAGGTGTTTTACCAAATTCATTTGTTGTTTTTAAATCGTTTTGAATGTAAGCTACACCATCTCTTGTTTTTAATGTTGTCATTAATCAAGCACTGTATTTTAAGTCGTCTAATGTAACTTTAGCTAAATTTGAGTGGATAAAGTCTTGTTGTAATCCTGCTTCATATAATTTAGCAGCTAAATTTAATGTTCTAGCTGTAGTGTTATTGAATAAGAATCTTCCTGAGTCAGTGTTAATTCCTAAATATAAGAAGTTAGCAGCTTTTTGTGTGATTTTTCAGTTGTTCACAACTGCGATTTCTGTAATCATTTCATCAGCCGCAATATATGATGAATCAACTCATCTAATGCAATTTTCGCCTAAATCATCATCATTTGGGTGATGGTCGATTCTAATAACTTGAGCAAATAAGTCTTTGTCTAAAACTTCTCTATATTCAATTCTGTCTTTGAAGTTTGCATCTACAACAACTCCTAAAGCAGTTTTTAAAAATTCATCTGATGGAATTTCATCCATTTTGATATCTAAGAATGAGAATGAACCTTTTGAATCACCTATTGCATAAACTTTTTTATTTGGGAAGTTTGTTTCAAGTAATTCTTTTAATCCAAATTGTGAACCTAAACAGTCTCCATCTGGACGAATGTGGTGAAAAATAACGATGTTATCGTATTTTTCTAATTGTTCAGTAACTAATTTTAAATTACCAATGACCATAATTATTTAGCCTCTCACTCAACGATAGCTTGGTTTAAGTCAGCTAAAACGTCTTTAACTTGGTCTCAAGATTGAAGAGTAATTCCGGCAGCGTTATCGTGCCCTCCACCACCATATTTGTTAGCAACTAAGTTAACTAATGGTCCATTTGAACGTAATCTTCCTCTAACTGTTCCATCTTCAAGCTGAATGAATAATGCTCAACAAGAGTTGTCTTCAATATTAGCTAATTCATTTACGTATTGAGCAGCTTCGAATGAATCCATATCATATTTCTTTAATGTTTCTGCATCAATTTCGTAGTAAAGAACTCTTCCTTCTTTTTTGAATCCATTTAAAATGTGTCCAACAAATTTAAGTTGTTTGAATGTTCTTTTTGAAAGTTCTTTTAAGATGAATGATGGGTGGAATCCTGTTTCCATTAAGAATGCTACTAATTTGTGTGTTCTAGCTGATGTGTCAGGGTATAAAAATCTTCCTGAGTCTGTGTTGATTCCTAAGTAAATATGTGATGCAGCTTTTTGTGTAACTGTTCATCCTGAATCAAATGCGATTTGAGCAATCATTTCAGCAGCTGCAACATAGTGTTCATCGATTCAGTTGTAATCGTAATCGATGTCAGCTGAGTTAGGGTGATGATCAATTCTTAATTTAGCTGTTGTTTTGTTTTCATATAATAAGTTTGCACATTCAATTCTGTTTCCACTTGAAGCATCAACTACAATTCCTAATGAGTTTGTAAAGTCGATTTTTTCAATGTCATCAAAGTGGTAACCCATAAAATCAAATAAGTGTAAGTTATCCCCTACTGTGTAAACATTTTTGTTAGGGTAGTTTGTTCTAATTAATTCTGCAAGCCCAGCTTGTGAACCTAAACAGTCTCCATCTGGACGAATGTGGTGAAAAATAACAATATTGTCATATTTTTCAATAGCATCAATTGCTACTTTTGAATTTCCTATAACCATAATAATTTTCCTTTCTTAATAGTGATTTTTTTAATTTAAATTAAATATTTCTAAATTATATAGCATTTAATTTTTATTAACATAACTTTCAAGATACTCTCATAGGTCTTAAAATCTTTATTTTCATTATTCAAATTGTTAGATTAAAAAAAATAGATGCAATTTGATGTTGCATCGAAAATCTTAAGATGATTTTTCACTTAATTCACTAATTAATTTAAGTTTAATAACTGCTGTTTGTGGATTTTTTGATGAAAGTTGTTTTGTAATCATTGATTCAATTATCACTCCCATATATGGATAGTCCACGAAAATCTTATCAACATAAACACCTAAACTATCGTAAATTGATTGGTAACCAATGTCACTAATTCTAAAGTGTTTCGAAGCATACATGTTAATTGAAATAAATGAATCGTGAGTCGAACAAATAATATTTGAAACATTATTTGTATTTGCAAAAGCAATAATTTCTTTAACTTCTTCTTTATTTTTCTTAGCACTGATTGGATATCTCACATAAGTTATACTATATTCTGAACAAGCTTCTTTGAATCCTGAAATTCTTTGGAATTTTTGATAATCAGATAACTTTTGATCTTCTAAGAAAATAATTTTGTTTGAGTTTCTCGCTCTTGGGACTCTTCTAATAAATGATTTTGTAAGTTTGTAAAATGCTTCTCTATCATCTGGAACAACTCAAGAAACACCATCAACTTTATGTCCATAAACTAAGACAGCAACGTCCTTAATGGTTTTAAGGAAATCAAATAATTCTAGATTTTCTTCACTAAGAAATACGACGATTGATTTTGGTTTTCATAATAAAAGATATTTTAAAGTTTCAATATATTCATCAGCTGTTGGTACAGTGTAAAATGTAACAACTCTTCTATTATTTTTTGATGCACCAGCAATAATTCCTGAAATAATGTTTTGAATATAACTTTGACCATAAAGAGGGCAGATAACAAAAATCGAGCTTACTTGAACTTTATTAATTCTACTTCTTGGATTAGGAACATAATCATATTCCTTTATAATTTCTTCAATTTTTCTTCTGTTATCTTTAGAAACATAACCATCATTATAGAAACGACTAATCGTAGCGACTGAAACACCTGTAAGTTTTGAAATCTTTTGATATGTTATCGGTTTTCTTGAAACTCTTTTACCAAGTCTGCCAGGCATTTTTACTTCGATTGAGTCATCTAATATTTCTAACGCTTGCTCATGGTGGTTTTCTAAAATTCTAGGATCTAATTCTTCGCTAAACTGCCTTTTGCTCTTTTTATATTTATCATTAATCATATAATTTAGATTTGATTTCATATTTAAATTATATGAAATTCTAAAATTAATTATTTTATATAAAAAAACAAAAATTTCAAAGACTTTTTTGTGCTTTTTAAAACTTTTACACCTAGAGCACTATGGTAAAAGTTTGAAAATAGCATTTTTTATTAAGTTTTTTCATTGCAAAATATTGTTTTATAATTTTATAACTTTAATATTCAGCTACAAAGGAGTTATTTTACTATGAGTAAAAAAATCAGAACACGTTATGCACCAAGCCCAACAGGATACTTACACATCGGTGGAGCTAGAACAGCTTTATTTTGTTATTTATTTGCTAAACATTTTGATGGTGATTTTGTTTTCAGACTTGAGGACACAGACGTTAAACGTAATGTTCCAGGTGGTGAAGAATCACAATTAAATAACTTAGCTTGATTAGGAATTATTCCAGATGAATCTCCATTAAATCCAAATCCAAAATGTGGTAAATACAGACAAAGTCAAAAGTTAGATAGATACAATGAAGTTTTAAATGAACTTTTACAAAAAGGTCTCGCATATAAAGCTTACGACTCATCTGAAGAATTAGAAGCTCAAAAATTAGAATCAGATGCTAAAGGTATTCCAAGTTTTAGATACGACAAAAACTGATTAAAAATTTCTGACGAAGAAAAACAAAAAAGAGATGCTAATGGTGAATATTCATACCGTTTAGTGATGCCTAAAAATCACACTTTAGCTTGAGATGATATTGTTAGAGGTGAAATTTCATTCAACTCTGATGAAATAGCTGATTGAGTTATTTTTAAATCAGATGGGTATCCAACTTACAACTTCGCAGTAGTAGTTGATGACCACGATATGGAAATTTCACACATCTTACGTGGAGAAGAACACATCGGAAATACACCTAAACAACTTGTTTTATATGAATACTTAAATTGAGAAAAACCACAATTTGGACATATGACAATTATTACAAATATGGAAGGTAAAAAACTTTCAAAACGTGATCTTGAAACAAAACAATTTATCGAAGATTACAAAAATGAAGGATATATGCCTGAAGGTATTTTCAACTTCCTATCATTATTAGGATGAACAGCTGCTGATGCATCTGAATTAATGAGTAAAGAAGAAATCATTGCTAAATTTGATCCACAAAGATTATCTAAGTCACCTTCAAAATTTGATGTTTCAAAAATGGATTGATTCTCAAAACAATACTTAAAAAATACAGACAATCAAAAATTAATTGACTTAATGAATTTAGGAAACTCAAATTTAGATTCAGAATGATTAAATATTTTTGTTGACACATTTAAAGCTAGCTCTGTAACAGTTTCAGAATTAAAAACTCACTTAAATTCATATTTAAATCCTGAATACTCAAAAACTGAATTCAATGAAGCTGAATTAAATACAGTTAAAGAATTTGCAAATAACTTCAAAAAACTTGCAGCTGACGACTTTACAATCGCAAATATCCAAGAAGCAATTAATTTAACCTCTTCAAATTTAAATGTTAAAGGTAAAAACTTATTTATGCCAATTCGTCTTGCTGCAACAGGAATTGCTCACGGACCTGAATTAGCAAAAGCCGTTTGATTATTTGCAAAAGAATTAATTTTAGAAAGACTTAAAGAATATGAAAATTAATTTCAAATCAATTATTAAGGTTCCTACAAATGACGAACCTCAGGTTATTGAATTTTTAGCACAACTTGATTTATATAACAAAACTGAAGATGGTGTTATTGAACTTAAATTCAATGAACCTAAATACAATGAAACAAATAGAATTGACATTTCAGAAAATGAAGTTAATATTTACACAAACTTAACAACTGTATGTGTAAAGAAAAATGAAGAGGGCAATGCAAGCATTTCAGTAGTTGACCCTTCAACACAGAAAAAATTTGAAATTAATTTAAAAACTGTATGTAAAAACTTCTTCACATCAATTAATGAATTTAACTTTCAATATGACTTATTCACATACGAAAATGATGAAGTTTTAACATCAATTAATATGACATTAGAACTTTATGAATAATACAAAAAATACTTTTATGCCTTATGCACTTGCATAAAAATCACTACATATAATAAATACTATTAAAATAATATGGTATTATTTATATACAACGTTAATTATATTTAGAGGTAAGAGAAAGGAGTTGCGAAAGCAGCTCTTTCTATTTACATTTTTATAGGAGTAAAATGTTTGATGAAAAGATTTTAAAAGAGCAATTTTCTAAAGTTTTATCAGCAAAAATGGAACACGATCCTCTTTTAGGAAAAACACTAGAAGTGGTGGTTGATTATAGAAGTTTGGACGAAGTTAACAAACTTGGAAAAGAAATTTCTGCATTTTTAGAGACACAAAAATGATTTACTGATGATATAAATTTAGTAGTATTATCAAAAGGAACAGACCTTAAAATTTCAATGGAAATGTTAGATCAATACATTGAGAAATATATTGAAGTCAAAACTCAAAAAAGTTTTGAAGGACAAAATAATTTTGTAATTAAATTAACTGAAGTTCAGCCAGATTACATAGTTGGTAAATGAAATAAAAAAGGCCAAATTAGAACAATTAAATTAGATCTTTCTAATATAAACGAAATTGAAGAATATATTAAGTTTTAACAAAAAATAAAGGAGTAAATTATGGCAAAAGCTAAAAATAAAACACAAGTTGATGTTGAAAGTCAACAACTATTTAAATATATTGAACTTCAAGCAGAAGGTCTAAACTCTCCATTTGAAGAAGTTTTAGAATTATTTAGATCAGAAACTCAAAAAGCAATTACTAAACAAGTTGACCCTAATGCTGAAATTCAATTCGAAGTAGACTTTGATAATAAAGCTGTAAATATGTTCAACTTAAACGGTGAAGTTATTGAAGATGAAGAAATTTCAGAAGATGATGAACCTCAAGTTTTAAGTGAAGATGATGCATTAGCTAAAATCTACACAATTCCACTTTCAGAAGCTAGAAAAAACGATTCAAATGTTCAAGTTGATGATGTAGTTAGAATTCAATTTAAGTTTGCTGGATTATCAGACAAATTAAGAAGAGCAATCACAAGTGGTGTTAAACAATCTTTAAACTTAACAAACAAATCAAAAGTTGTTGAAAAATATTCAAAAATGATTGGACAAAAAGTTCCTGCAGTTGTTTTAAAACACTTATCTAACAACTCATACAATGTTATGTTAGAAGATAAACAAACAGCTTTCTTACCTGGAGCTAAAAAGCCTAAGAACTTAAAATTGAACTTAGGTCAAAAAATTATGGTTTATGTTGATTCAATTAATCCTGAATCAAGATTAAGCATTGTTACAGTTTCATTAAACTCAACAGAAGAATTAGTTGAAATCTTAAGAAACGAAATTCCAGAAATCAAATCAGGTGAAATTGTTATTAAAGACATTCAAAGAGTACCTGGAGAAAGATCTAAAGTTTCATTTGCACTTAAAGATCAAGATAGTGATCAAATTAATTTAGTTGGTTCAATTACAGGACAATTTGCTTCAAGAATCCAAACAGTTGTTACTGAATTAGATGGTGAAAAAATTGACGTTATTGTTTACTCACCAGACACACTTGAATATGTTAAAAATGCTATTGCTCCTGGTAAAGCAGTTGATATTAAATGAGCTGATGAAGAAAGAAGAAAAGTTTATGCAATTGTTAAACCAAGTGACGCAACAGTCGTTATCGGAAAACAAGGAATTAACATTGAACTTGCTTCTAAATTAACAGGAACAAGAATTGAAGTATTAACAACTGAAGAAGCACTTGTAAAAGGAATTAAATTCAAAAATGATTATGTTCACGATGTGCACTACTTCAACACAACTCAACCAAAAGTAAATGCAAGTAAAAAACAATCAAAAACAAACTCAATGCTTAAAAACATTGATATGTACATTGATACAGACTCATTATTTGAAGACTTTAACAACAATATTTACACAGAATTGGAAACAGAAACAGTTGTGGAAGAACCAAAACAAAAAGCAGAAGAAGCTAAAAAACCTGCAACTAACGAAGTTAAAACTAAGAAAAATAAAACAGAAGAAATTAACAATATTTTTGAAGAAGAATCTTCAAACATCGAAAAACTTCTTAACTCATTAGATGAATACAGTTTCGTTGATGAAATCGACAAATACAATGACGAATTCACAGATGAAGTTGAAGATGAAACTCTTGATGAAGAAGCTGAAAACGCTAAAAAAGAAGAGAAAAACAGAAAAATGCTTAATGAATTTAAGAGAACTAAAAATCAACTTAAAGACTTTAAAGTGGATGATGACCTTACAAACTATGGATTATCAAACGTAAAACTTGATTTAGATGACTTAAATTCAGATGACTGAGATTAAAACAGTTTTTCGTAAGTGTATTGCGACAAATCAAGTTTTACCAGTTGATGAACTCACTAGATTCAGTTACGATAAAGAAAATAATTTATTAGTTTTAGACTTACATAAAAACAAAAAACATAGAGGAGCTTATTTTGTTGCAAGTTTAGAAAACTGACAAAAAATAAGAAAAACAAAAGCTTTAAATAGAACATATAAAACTAACATATCTGATGAACAATATGATTCATTAGAAAATGAACTTAAGGAGGTGTTATATGGCTAAAAAACAAAACAGAATTTCGAACGTAAATGAAATTAAAGAGCAATTGCAAACAACAAAAACTGAATTAAAAGATGGTGTATTTATTTTCACTGAAAAAATGTCAATTGCTGATTTTGCACAAAAAATCGGAGTACCTGCTACAGAAATTATCAAAAAATTCTTTATGCAAGGTAAAATGTACAACCTTAACACACTTTTAGATGAAGAACAAATTGCTGAAATGGCAATTGAATATGGATATGACTTCAGGAAAGAAACAAACATTAATGGTTCAAACTTCCTTGATGAAGTTCAATTTAAAGATGATCCAAAAGATTTAGTTAAAAGATCTCCAATCATCACTGTTATGGGGCACGTTGACCACGGTAAAACTACATTAATTGACAAAATTAGAAACTCAAACATCGTTTCAACAGAAAGCAGTGGAATTACACAACATACAGGTGCTTACCAAATTAGTCACAAAGGTCAAAAAATCACTTTCTTAGATACACCTGGACACCAAGCATTCACACAAATGCGTGCTAGAGGTGCTAAAGTTACTGATATTGTTGTTTTAGTTGTTGCAGCTGATGATGGGGTTATGCCTCAAACAAAAGAAGCTATTGAGCACGCTAAAGCAGCAAATGTTCCAATGATTGTTTTTGTTAACAAAATGGATAAACCTAACAAAGACCTTGACAGAATTAAAGGTGAATTAGCTGAAAACGATATTCTTATTGAAGAATATGGTGGAGATGTTCAAATCGTTTATGGTTCAGCACTTAAAGGTGAAGGACTTACAGAATTATTTGATGCTATTATGTTATTAAGCGAAATTTTAGACTTAAAAGCAAATCCAAAAAGATATCCAATGGGAACAATTATCGAATCACGTGTTGATAAAGGAGTTGGAGTTGTTTCTACAATTATTGTTGAAACAGGAACATTACACAAAGGAGACTTCTTAATCGCTGGTTCAAAATACGGAAGAGTTAGAATGATTACTGATTCTAATGGAAACCAAATTGAAGCAGTTGAACCGGGAGCACCAGCAATTATTTCAGGTCTTAACTATGCACCTGATGCTGGCGATAAATTTGTTGGATTCAATGATGAAAAATTCGCTAAGAAATTAGCTCAAGAAAAAGCTACAGCTGATCGTATGGATTTACTTCACTCAAAAACTATTACAGATCAAAATATTGATGGTAAAAAAATTATCAACGTTATTATTAAATCAGACGTTTACGGTACTTCTCAAGCTATAAAAGATCAAATTGATGGTTTAGAAAATGAAGATGCTATTGTTAAAGTTATCTCAGCAGCAGTTGGAAACGTTAATGATACAGACTTACTTTTAGCTAAAGCGTCAAATGCAGTTATTTTCGTATTTAACTTGAGAGTTTCACAAAATATTAAACAAAATGCAGCTGCATCAAACGTTACTGTTATTTCTCACGATGTTATTTACAAAATTATCGAAGATGTTCAAGGTATGCTTGATGGAGAAAAAGCACCTATCTATGAAGAACAAAAAATTGGAGAAGGTCACATTATTCAAATTTTCTTCTACTCAAAAGTTGGGAACATCGCTGGTACAATGTTAGATGAAGGTGTTGTAAGATCTAACTGTAAAGTTAAAGTTTACCGTAAAGGAAAACTTATTCACGAAGGTGTTATCGACTCACTTAAACGTGAGAAAAATGATGTTAAAGAAGTTCTTAAAGGCAAAAACTTCGGAACACACATCAAAGGATTTAATGATATTGAAGCAGATGATGTCCTTGAATTCTATGAAGATGTAAGAATTGACTAATAATTATTATGAAAAATATTAAAGATTTAATTACTGATATTCCTAATTTTCCTAAACAAGGAATTGTATTCAAAGATATAGCACCACTATTAGCTAATCCTGACGCATTTACCTATGTCATAGATAAAATGGCACAATTATGCAAAGAAGCAGACATCATTGTAGCACCTGATGCAAGAGGATTTATCTTCGGAACTCCTATCGCTTATAAACTTAATAAATCATTTGTAATGGTTAGAAAGAAAGGCAAACTACCAGGTCCTACAATTTCTCAAAAGTATGACTTAGAATATGGTGATAACACTTTAGAAATTCAAGATAAAATTCTAAAACCAGGTCAAAAGGCAATCATTATTGATGATGTTTTAGCAACTGGTGGAACTACAAAAGCTATTATTGATTTACTTCAATCTCAAGGTGTAAAAGTTCTAGCTAATGTTGTTTTAATGGTCTTAGATGAACTTGATGGATACAAGAAAATCAGTAAACTAATTGATGTAAAATCAATTCTATAAATTGCAAAATAAAAATACTAGACTTACGAAATCTAGTATTTTTTTACATCACTATTTAGACTTGACTTCAAGGAATAATTCTGTTAATTGCTCTGAATCAACACTTGAAGGAGCTTGGGTCATAAGGTCTTCATTTTTTGAATTTTTAGGGAATGCAATAACATCTCTAATAGTTTTTTGGTTAGCTAAAATCATAATTAATCTATCGATTCCAAGACCAATACCACAGTGTGGTGGGACTCCATATTCAAAAGCTTTTAAGAAAAATCCGAATTTGTTTTGTTGTTCTTCTTTTGATAGATTGATCATTTCAAACATTTTAGTTTGAACTTCTTCATCATAAATTCTAGCTGAACCTGAACCTAATTCAAACCCGTTAAGAACTAAGTCGTAACTTTTTGCTCTAATTTTTTCTTTAGGTAATTTATCTAAATCTTCTAATGGGTTATCGAATTGAGTGAATGGATGGTGAGCTGCTGCTCATTTTCCTGTTTCTTCATCATATTCGAACATAGGTCAGTCAATAATTCATTTGAAGTTATATTCATCTCTAGCTCATCCATATCAAGAATTAAGTTCAACTCTTAATGCTCCTAAAGCTTGTGAAGCATTTTCAAATTTATCAGCACAAATCAAGTATGTTCCTTCACTAAATTGTGAAATTAATTCTTGGACATCTGCTGGATTTAATTTTTGGGCAAAGTTTGTTTCAACAATTTCTTTATTTTCATTAACAACCAAGTAGAATAATGCTTTAACTTTGTTTTTCTTAGCTATTTCTTCAAGTTTCTTGTATTCTTTTTTGTTAATTTTTTCTACAAAATGAAGCAATCTAATTGAAGGAGCTGATGTTATGATGCTGAAATCACTGTTTTTAGCAAATTCAGGAATATCAACAATTTTGTTTTCAAATCTAAAGTCAGGTTTGTCTGATCCATAATCTCTAATACAGTCATCAAATCTTACTCTATCAAAAGGAACTTTGATATCAACATTCATAACTTTTTTCATAAAATGTTTGAATAAACCTTCAATGTATGATTGGAAGCTAGGAACGTCCATAAAACTTACTTCGATATCTAATTGTGTGAATTCAGGCTGTCTATCTTTACGTGAATCTTCATCTCTGAAGCATCTTGCTATTTGGTAGTATTTTTCAAATCCTGAAATCATTAATAATTGTTTGAATAATTGAGGACTTTGTGGAAGTGCATAAAATGCATTTTCTTTATTACGTGTAGGGACTAAAAAGTCTCTAGCGCCTTCTGGTGTTGCTTTAGATAAAATTGGTGTTTCGATTTCTGTGAATTCTTGAGATTGTAAGTATTCTCTAATTGCAAAAATTACATCATTACGTAATTTAATGTTATTTTGCATAACATTTCTGCGTAAGTCTAAGAATTTATATTCAAGTCTTAATTCTTCTTTAACTTCAATGTCATCTCTAATTTGGAATGGTAATTGTTCTTTAGATGATGATAAAACTTTGTATTCATCAACTAAAATTTCGATATCTCCTGTAGGTAAGTCAGGATTTCTATCTTTTCTTTCACAAACTGTTCCATTTACTTCTAAAACAGATTCTTTTGTGAATGAAATAGGTGTTTTAAATACTAATTGTGTAATTCCAAATTTGTCACGTAAGTCAACGAAGTTTAATTCACCAAATCTACGTTTGTTAGCTACTCACCCGTATAAAGTAACAACTTGTCCAACATTTTCTAATCTTAATTGATTATTTTTGATTGTTTTTTTCATATTATTTTCCTTCTTCTAATTCTTCAATAAGAAGTGTAACATCAACTAATTTAGAGTCACTGATTGTGATGTGTTCATCGCTATTTTCTAAAATAAAGTTAAGTGCAGAAATGATACCCTCTTCATTTTTTGAGAATGTAACTTTTTCTCCTGTAACCATATCTCTAATGATTAATAAGTTAGGATTAATCATTTTGTCATCATAAACTAAGAAGTCAGCAGTTCTCTTTGCTGCTTTTTCAAATAACTTTTTATTTTTAATTAAAGAATGTTCTGTGTAAACTGATAAACCAGCTGTTGCAATATAATTTTGTCCCATTATAGTACCAAAAGCAATATTATCTTCATCATTTGTCATTGCAATATAAACATCAGCGTGCCTTAATTCTGTATCTGGTTTTAAAATTTCCATCGCATTTTCTCTTACAACATCAACAACACGATCAATTCCCATTCCAAAACCAACACTTGAAACATTATCTCCACCTAATTGAGCTATTAAGTTTGAATATCTTCCACCACCAATTAATGTAAGTCCACTTGTTGAACCTTTGCCTGCTGTTACAAATTCAAATACAGTTTCATCATAGTAATCGAGCCCTCTAACTAATTCATTTGAAACTTTGTATTCAATATTTGCTGCATCAAGTGCTCTAGTAACTTTTACAAAGTATTCTTTTGATTCATCTGATAAATAATCAGCAATTTTAGGTGCATTTTTAATAAAAGGTTTTTGCGAATCTTCTTTATCATCAAGAATTCTTAAAACTTTTTTGCTTTCTAATCTTTCTTGTGAAATTTCACTTAACTCAGATTTGTAAGGTAATAAGTAGTTATATAAAGCTTCTTCGTATTGTTTTCTACTTAATTCATCACCAATTGTGTTGATTTTTAATTCTCAATCAACCATTAAGTTATCTAAAATGTGTGCAGCTAATAAAATAACTTCCACATCCTTTGTATAAGCTTTTTCACCTACAAATTCAACACCAGCTTGATAGAACTGTCTGTATCTACCTTTTTGAGGTTGCTCATATCTGAACATTGGTCCATAGTAAGCAAATTTACTAAATCCATCATTTAATCATTTTTGTTCAATAAGTGCTCTAACAAAAGGTGCAGTCCCCTCAGGTCTAAGTGCTATATCTCTGTCACCTTTGTCTTTAAATTCATACATTTCTTTTTTAACAATTTCTGAATCATCAACAGAACGTCTGAAAAGTGTAGCTTGTTCCATAATAGGCGTTTCCACTAAAACATAACCTGCTTTAGCAACTGTTTCAGTGAACATATCAGTTACAAAATCTTTTAATAAAAACTCTACTGGTGAATAGTCTTTTGTTCCTTTAATTTTTGTAATCATAGTAACTCCTTAATATATTTGGAAATTATACTTTTTTCTCTTGCAGCTTGTTTATTTGTTTAACAATTTTTAAAATTCTCTTTCTGATTTTATTTTTAACTAAATTAGCTCATATAGTTTCTAAAAATGGATGAAATTTATACATATGAGATTGAAATTCAGTTTTAATTTCAATCTCATTTTTAGCTTTCTTGTAAGAAACGCTTGTAATAGTTGAAAATCTTTTACCTTTTGTTTTAACTTGAAAAATGTAATGTTGTTTTATGTTATCTCAATCAAGTAATTGGAGCTTATCTATTTTTGATTTTTTAAGAAAGCCGGTCGGTTTATTGACTAAATAATCAAAAACATTTTTCATATCTTGAACAGTTTTGTTAATGTACGAATAAACATAGTAAGTTTTATTCATTGATTCAATCATCTTGTTGTATTTAAGTGTAAGTAAGTTATTATTTTCTAAATACTCTTGCAACATCACGCAGAAGTTAAATAGAAAATCATAATTTTCAAAACTTAAATGTTCATTAATATCATTTGAAAATGAATTTGAATTGTATGCAAATAAAATGTTGTTTGGGTCATCCATTTTATTTTCAAATTCATAAGGAATTTTAAAAGTATTAAGTAAGTTGATAATTAACTCTGAAGCATCTAGTGGAATAAAAATGTTTGGTTTATCAGTTAACTTAGTTTCTTTTCATTTTAAATATTGGTTTGAAATGAAAAGATAAGCGATTTGGTCATTATTTAATTCAACAAAGCTATTTTTAACTCTAGCAAATAACTTAATATCATTATGTTCATCCATAACAATAATTAAGTTAGCATTGTAATTAGTTGATAGAGCTCATTTAACAATAGAAAAAGTTGAATTTTTATTTTTTAAATCTTTGTTAAGTGTTGGGTTCAACTTTGAAATCTTAACATTTAAATTTGATAAAAATCTATTAATAATGTAGTTTGATAAATTGTCGCTAATAAGTGTATAAACAACCAATTTGTTGTTCGAACTAAAATCAAATTCATATTTAACTGATTTTAAGAAGTTTTCATAAGCTGAGTCAATAACTTTGTCTGAGTTTAAAACAATTGAATAATTTGAATCAGAAACAAATATGTGATCTTTAACTTCATAAAGCTCATTAATTAACTTCTCTTGTTCTTCAAGTGAAATTAATTTATTTTTGTTGTAAATTTTTAAATAAAACTTATTATTAGTTTCTTTGTAATCTAAATAAACTGAATAATCTAAATCCATATTGTTTACAGTTGTATTGATAAAAAAATCATTTAGCTTATCAATATTAAAAGTATAAACGTGGTACTTTTTATCATTTAAAAATCTAATTAATAAATCTTGAAGTTTAGAATTAATATTAACTTTGTTTTTTAATGCAACTAAAACTTTTCTTCTTCTATTAAAAATTGACTTTCTAGGAAGTGATTTATCAAAAAGTGAAATCAAATTAAGCAATGTATAAGGGTTCAAATTGTTGTAACCAAGTTGATTTTGTGTTTCAAATTCAATTCCGTAAACAGTTGATTTTGCTCTTGTGTAAAATTCACCATTTGGAAACTGATTATCAACCTTTCTAACAAATTCATTAATGTCTGAATTTATTAGTTCTTTGGATTTATAGAAATTAAATCAATGTGTGATTTTATTGTTAATTTGACTCATTTTTACCTTCCTTAAAATTTATTTTAATTTTATCAAATTAAAAAATTACTTTTCAAGCATTTAGAGTAAAATTAAAAACATAATTATTGATTAAAAAGGAGTTTATTTATGTCACTAAAAGCAGGTATTGTAGGTC
Organism: Mycoplasma sp. 2248; assembly: GCF_034863245.1. Taxonomy (NCBI): domain Bacteria; kingdom Bacillati; phylum Mycoplasmatota; class Mollicutes; order Mycoplasmatales; family Mycoplasmataceae; genus Mycoplasma; species Mycoplasma sp. 2248. Next base: position 93,066 of record NZ_JAYFFC010000002.1, on the reverse strand, counting down.
TTCCAAACGTAGGTAAAAGTACATTATTTAGTGCAATTACTAAAAAGCAAGTTGAATCATCTAATTACGCTTTTACAACTATTGAACCTAACATTTCGTCAGTTCCTTTAATTGATCCAAGATTACAAAAAATTGCAGACATTATCAAACCAGATAAAATTGTTTGAGCTACATTTGACTTTGTTGACATAGCCGGACTTGTTGAAGGTGCGTCAAAAGGTGAAGGGTTAGGAAATAAATTCTTATCAAACATTAGAGAAGTTGATGCAATTATTCACGTTGTTAGATGTTTTGAAGACAAAAACATCTTGCACGTAGCTAATTCAGTAAATCCTGTAAGAGATAAAGATGTTATTAACTATGAGTTAATGTTAGCTGACTTAGAAACAATTAACAACGTAATTAATAGAGTTACTAAAAAAGCTAAATCTGGTGATAAAGATGGTCTAATTGAATTTAATGCCGCTAACAAAGTTAAAGATGCATTACTTCAATCAATACCAGCTCGTGATGTTGAACTTGATGAAAATGAATTAAAAGCTGTAAAAGGTTATCATTTACTCACATTAAAACCAATAATTTATGTAGCTAACTTAGGTACAGAACAGTATGCAAATTACAAAGATGATAAACTTTATAATGAGCTTAAAAATTCATTAAAAAGAAATGAAAAAATCATTCCAATTTCAGTTCAATTAGAATCTGAGTTAGTTGATTTATCAGATGAAGAAAAAAACGAAATGCTCTCAATGTATGGCGTAGAACGTAGTGGTCTAGATGTTTTAACAAGAGAATCATTTGATCTTCTTAATTTAGAAACATATTTTACAGCAGGTAAAATTGAAGCAAGAGCTTGAGTTTACCATAAAGGTTGAGCAGCTCCTAAATGTGCAGGAATTATTCATACAGACTTTGAGAAAAAATTCATTAAAGCAGATGTTATTGCATATGAAGATTACATCGAATACAATGGTGAATTAGGTGCTAAAAACGCTGGTAAAATGCGTTCTGAAGGTAAAAACTACATTATGAAAGATGGTGACGTTTGCCACTTTAAATTCGGGAAATAATAATAAAAAATCATCATTTTAGGTGATGATTATATAAGGGGGTTTAGTATAGTGGTAGTGCTGCAGTCTCCAAAACTGAAAGTAAGGGTTCGATTCCTTTAACCCCTGCCAATTTCAAATAAATTTTCTGGTGTTTTCGAAGTACCAGATTTTTTTATTTTTGATATCTATTTTAATAGAAGAATTTAAACTAGGTCAAGAAAAGTAGACAGAAAATAAAAAACTGTCCACTTTTCTTGACCTAGTTTACTTTCTATTCTTAATTCTTTGAGAATAAAACAGGAGATGCCATTCCCTTTTTGCAATATGTATCTGGGATTCTGGTATTGACATATTTCTTCCTTATTTCTTCTTCAGCAATTTCACCGTTAAAAGCAAATCGTGATGAATTTTCATCTGGAGACCTATACCAATCTTTTATTTTATAGACTTCCCTTACTATTCCATCAGTCACAGAAAATACATATTTATATTCTTTTGCTGATTTTGGATTTATTTTTCACTCTCTTCTTGTTGCCTCATATCTATAAGAGGTTGGAAATTCAGATTCCAATTGTTCCAATCTCCACAAACGGACTTTTATAATTAGATACTTAAAGTCAGTAGGTTCATCATAAGTTTTCATTGATAATCTCATTTGAAGTTCTTTAGCGTTTGTAACTCCAAAATCTGAATGATGACCAGACTGGATATTTGACAACCCTTGGTACGCATCAATTAAAGCAGATTCTACTTGGAATGCTTCTCTTTCTGTCAGATTCCACCTTTGTATGATGTGGATGACTTCAAGCCCAGCCTCTCTGATGCTTTGTATTATTTTGAACTTATTTGGATCTTCTTCATCGATTCCTTTAGCTCCATCATAGTAATCGATAGCACACTTCACATGATGAAACACTCTGTTGCCTTTTCCTTTTCCAACATAAAAGGTCTGCCCGTTTCGAGGATCGATTAATCTATAAACATAATATTTTAATTGTTCTGCAACTTCCTTTGAAAACTCACTAATCATATTTGCCTTCCTCTATCTATTTTTATACCAGATAAAATGGTCAAACTTCCTCTTTCTAAAAGGAATAGTTATTCCAAGCTCATCAAGTTTATTTGTGATGAAATCATTATAAGATTTATAGTCATATGTATCCACCCAATGTTGGATATTCGACTTCTTTATATCTTTGAACACCTTAGGTAATGACTCTTTCAACACAGTATCTAATATTGAATAATCATCCCTGCCATAAAGATTCTTGTTGTGGTAACAGCAATACTTGGTTGCAAATGAGAACAGATTAATCTTTCCATTAGCTCTAGCAATAGTCGCTACAACTTCTGGATCGCCGTTTTTAATCCTTTCATCAATATTTGGAACAGATGATATTATTTCTGCTAATTCAACAACACTGATAAATCTTTTATATCTAGAAATATTTGTAGAATTTGTGATATCAATTAAACCAATCTTCAAAGCCACAGTTTCGATATCTGTATTACTTGGATATTTCTTAAAACAATCAGTGATCAATCTGTTTTCACGTCCGTAGTTTTCTGTAGCCTCTACCTCTGCTTCCACTTCTTCTATGGACTCATTTGTGATTTCTAAGAAGCATATTTTGTTTTTATCTGCATTAATAGTATGTTCTTCGTAGTTGTCACTAGACAATGAGTAATAAGAAGGATGATTACTATTTCTCTTTACCACCCCAGAGTCAACAAGTTTCTTCAACGCACCATAAACGTTTGGCATGTGTTTATTATCACCATAAAGAGCGACAGAAATATCACCATGAGTCACCTGGCCACGTTCTTTGATTAATGATAATATTTCCTCACGTTGGCTCATCTTCTCTTTATCCTCATTTCTGTTGTAAATTTAAATGCTAAATCTTAAAGCATTTTCTCATATCGTTTTTGTGTATCGTTGTCTACAAAGTCATCAAAGATCATCTCGATAATTTCTTTGTAAACCTCTTTAGCACATATATTCATATGTGATTTCGGTGTGAATACTTCATCAATGATTCCTTCGTCGTACTAATCCATGCACTTTGGAATAGTTCTAAATAAATAAGGAGTAAATCAAATATTTGCATGGCCACTTTTTTCTAGTCCCTATCTAAAAAGATCTTTCCAATTTTTATAACTTAACGCACCACTTAAATCTATAAGTAGTTCTTCTTTGTTGAGACAAACTAAGATTTCTCATTCATTGCCACCTTTTTTATCAAGTAATCCTATAATCCCATCGTAGGCGTATCTTCCAAGGATTTCTTTATCTGTACGAATCTCTTTTAGATATTTTTCCATCTTAACAGTATTTGGATCATTCGTAGTCCAATATTCTTTGAATGCCTCAAGTGAAGAAAAGGAATCCTCTGATGTGTAATACATATATTTGTCTCTATGTTCGCTCATCCATTTTTTCTAGTGTGAGTTATGGAATAAAGTGAACTATTCAAAGCTGTTTTCAAAGAATATTCATCTGCTTCATCCAGCAAGCAAGAAATCAAATCTTCTTTTTTTTCCTTTTAATACTCAGACCAAGTTTTGCGATAACTTTCTTAATCACAGCAACCTTCATAGCTCTTAGCACAGACTCGTTCTCCCGAGGGCCATAAAAGCCTCTCTCGCAGATTTTCTTATAAAGATCACTAATGCTTTTTATGTAATAATCCATAAAATACCATCGAGAAAAATCTGACTCTTTCATAAGTTTAGCATTTGGTGTGGTTTCATATTTATTTCATTATTTGATGTCTTAATTGTTTCTAACATTTTTGAGTAAATTTTATATCTTGATGAACTATTCATTGTATTATGTTTGTTTTTCATTTCAACATATAAAGTCAATCCATATTTTTAATAATAATATCACAATCATGATCTGGAACAGCACAATTTTCTATATATTTAAAAATGTTTTGATGAAAATAACCGATTGCATTGTTATTGCGCTTATCTCTTTATCTTTCAATCTCTCGATCGATCAATGATGTAAAACTCTTATTTAAAATTTCTTTATCAAAAAGTAGTTTTATTGGATCGATTACATTGGTATTAAATTTCTTTAAATCAATTTCTTCAGTACCTTTTACGTAGCTATCAACGGTTTCTTTAATGTGATTTGTAAAATCACATTCACTAATAAAACTTAAATTATATTTGTAGCTCATATTAGTCATCTCTTTTCATATTTTTTAAAGCTTTGACCATTTGCTTTCCGACACTTTTAGCTAAGTTTACTGGGACTGCATTTCCTATTTGCTTATATTGATTTGCAACTGAACCTTTAAAAGTTCACGCATCTGGAAATGATTGAATTCTTGCAGATTCTCTAATTGTAAATGGTCTATTTTCGAACGGATGACACCTGTATGTTTGCTTCATTTGAGAGTTGTAAAGATAGTTAATGATGGTTCATCAAGGCTTAATCTTCTTAAAATACCAGTTCTTCCTCAATATGAATCTCAACTGGATTTCATATATTCCTTCGCTATTTCCTCAGGTATATCTCTTCAATATCCACCTGCTGGGACAAGTGAAAAAATAGCTTCTTTTTCCTTAGAATATTTAGCGCCATCACTAGCAGGAACATCTAATAAAATATCTCTTAAAACAGGTTTAGGATAATGTTTATTTGAGAATTGAAAAACAATTTTGTCAACTAAATCATTACGAATTCCAATTAAAATTAATCTTTCTCTTTTCTGAGCCACATTATAATCTCAAGCATTTAGAACTTGATATTCCAATTTTTAACCTTCGTTTATAAAAATATTATAAATAACTTCAAAAGTCTTACCATTACCGTGTGAAAGTAAACCTTTAACATTTTCAAATAGGAACATTTTCGGCTTAAGCTCATTAAGGAATAAGGCATAGTTGTAGAATAAAGTTCCTCTCGTATCCTCTAAACCTAACCTTTTACAAGCATAAATAAAACTTTCGCAAGGAGCTCTACTTGAAAAAACATCTAGTTCTCCTTCTTTTTGATTAAATAACTCGCATAAATCCTCTTGTGAAATTTTTGTTGTGTCTTCTTGGGTAACATTTCATTCATGTCTGTTAGTTTTCAATGTGTCACAAGCTCATTTATCAACTTCAATTAAGCCTATGTGTTGAATACCAGCTTCTTCTAGGCCTAAAGCTAATCCACCAGCTCCTGCAAATAATTCAATACCTTTTATTTTTTCTCTTTTTTTCATTATTTCAACTCTCCAAATATATATTTTAAATTGGCTATTGTTGCATAAAAAAGAGCATGATATCAAAGTAAACATAAAGAGTGTGGCGAGAGACAGACCATATGACCCACCAGCAACTTACTTGAAAAAGCGAATTGCTAAAGTCTGAATGATGGAGGAGGTTGAAAATAGATCAATGACTCCTATTATTGTGATGGGAATTTTTTATTTCTCTTTATGGTTAGAAGGAGAAAAATATGCAAATTTTAATCAATTTATGACCAATATATGAAAGGCTTGCTCATTCTAGCTATGAAGAGTAAAGAGAATCAAAAAAATTAAACTATTATAACTTTTCACAAGACTTGGGTTTGATGGATATAAAATCAACTCACTTTATGGTAGATTCATTTTTGATTGATCTTTAAATGAGGCAATAGACTGTGGTGAATCAGGTCAGTATGTTAAGCCTAGTATACAATTCGTTGACTCCATATTTCAAACTGAAGGAAAGAAGGGTGTAATTTATACTGATAAAAAATATGTAGTTTTTTTGTCAAAGTCACTTTTTAACAGTTCAATTTTACCAAGCGAGAGAAGTTCATCCATTACCAATCTATTCAGTATTGAAAATTATGAAGATTTGATCATAAATAAATCAAAACAAATATTAGATAACTTATATTTTCAAGCTTATGAATCAAGAGATGAATAAGTTCAAAATGCTATTTAATATTTTTCATGTGTAATAAATTAAGAATGAGTTGTTATTAAACTCAAACAAGAAAAGTAGAGGGAAAATAAAACAACTGTCTATTTTTCTTGTTCTTATAAAATTCAGCAATCTAGTTGTAGTAATCTAGGATCTGATTTAACCCAAAAACATGCAGAATATAGTGAAAGAGTAATAAATGGCTTTGATTATGTTATAATAAAATAATTAAAAATATTGAAGGAATTTAAGGATAAGTATGTCACAAATAATTGATGAAAATGTTTTATGAAAAGCAGCAGAAAAACTAAGAGACAAATGTGATCCTGCTGATTATAAAAATGTTGTATTGGGCTTAGTCTTTTTAAAATATGTTAGTGATAAGTACATTGCTAAATATGATGAGCTAAAAAAAGTTGGCGACGGTAGAGAAAAAGATGAAGACTATTACATTCAAGATCATGTATTTTTAGTACCTAAAAATGCCTTATGAACCAATATAGCAAGCCACTCTAAACAAAGTGATTTAGGTCAAGTAATTGATGATGCCTTCATCGAGCTTGAGAAACACAATAATCAACTAAAAGGAATTCTTCCTAAAACTTATTCTAAGAGTGATTTAGATAAATCTGCTTTAGGAGACTTAGTAGACTTTTTCACTAATAATTTAAATATGGAAGATGCTGATGGTGATTTCTTCGGCCAAGTTTATGAGTACTATGTAGGTGCTTTTGCTAAGTATATACCGACAAAAGGTGGAGAATTTTTCACTCCAAAATCTGTTGTTGAATTAATGGTTGATATTTTAGAACCTTATAGTGGGAAAGTTTTTGACCCATGTTGTGGAAGTGGTGGTATGTTTGTTCAATGTTCTAAGTTTGTTAAAGAGCATCAAGGTAACGTTGATAACATCTCAATTTATGGTCAAGAATCAAATCCTGGAACTTGAAAAATGGCTAAAATGAATTTAGCTATTAGAGGACTTGAAGGAAATTTAGGTGAAAAAAGCGCTGATTCTTTTGCAGATGATTTACATAAGTCTTTAAGGGCAAATTACATCATCGCTAATCCACCATACAATTTAAAAGATTATTGAAAACCATCTCTTGAAGGTGATCCTAGATGAGTATTCGGAAAACCAGACATGAAGAATGCTAACTATGCATGACTTTCATTAATGTATTCTAAATTAGCACCTAATGGTAAAGCAGCAATATTGATGCCGAATGGAGCTACAACAAGTAATACTAAAGATGATTACAAAATTAGAAAGGCTATGATTGAATCAGGTAAGGTTGAAGCAATTCTAGCATTGCCCGATAAATTATTTTCAAATGTTACCATTTCAGTTCAATGCTGAATCTTAAATAAAGGAAAAACTAACACCGATGTTTTATTTGTAAACGCAGACAACTTAGGGAAATTAGTCTCAAGAAAAATAAGAGTCCTTGAACAAAAAGATGTAGACAAAGTTGTTAAAGCTTATCGTGATTTTAGAGAAGGTACTCTTATAGATATACCAGGTTTTTGTAAGAAGGCTACATTAGAAGAAATCAAAGAAAAAGATTTCTCTTTAAATCCTGGAAGATACGTTGGAGCAGATGAGTCTAACAAATTATCTCCTGAAGAAATTCAAGAAGAGTTAAGAAAGACTACTGCTGAATTATTAGAATTAATGAAGGAGGGTAAAGAACTAGAAGATAAGGTTAAAGAGATATTAATGGAAGAATTAAAATAATGTTAACTATGTATTGTTGCTTTGATGGCTCCAATATAGGAATATATAGTTCACCATACATTATTGCATTTAAATTAGATCGTGTGCTTCCTGTAAATAGCGATTTCACTTGCTTTCAATATGAATTTGATTGACAATAATAACCGACATAACGTGGATTTATTTTGCTAGAATCGATAGAAAACTTAATTAAGTAGCCTGCATAAACTATTTTATCCTGACTTCCATTGTGAAAATAATTTCTACCGGTACTATTACCGGTTCTAGCAAAAACTATGTCATTTTCATTTAAAAAGTAGTTTTTATATTTTGGATATTCATGCACATTTATACATGCAGGCAACGGTATGTTAATTTTTGAGTCATCCGATATATCAGTGATTCTGAGGTATTGTGGCAATGATGGTTCATATTTGTATGCTGAGGCACCGATTCCATATGAACCTTTATTACCTATTGATATATCTTTTAACTTTACTGTATTCATATAAAACTCCTAGAAATGAGGTATTAGTAATGAAATTGAAAAATATAGTAAATATCATCAATGGTTCGACCCCAAGTACTTCTAATCCTGAATTTTGGGGTGGTGATATAAAGTGAATAACACCAAAGGACATGTCTTCGTTAAAGACTAGATATATTTCTTATGGTAATAGAAATATAACAGAATTAGGATATAGCAGTTGTTCTACTACTTTAGTTCCTAAAGGAACTGTTCTTTTAACTTCGAGAGCTCCTATTGGATATGTTGCAATAGCAGACAACTCACTATGTACAAATCAAGGGTTTAAATCAATGATTTGTAATGAAAATCTAGTTAAACCTATGTATTTATATTATTGGTTACTTAAGAATAGAGAATATTTAGATTCAATTGCTGGAGGTTCGACATTCAAAGAGCTGTCTAAAGAACAACTTGAAAATGTAGATATCGAATTACCAAACATAGAAATTCAACAACACATAGTTAACACTATAGGAACAGTTGATGATTTGATTGAAAAAATTGAGGAGAAAATAAATTTTTTAAAAATAATGTCAACAAATCTTTATTCTCAAAATTCTGAATATCCATGTATACAAAATCTATCATTAGCAGATGTATGCTTAATAAAAACAGGAAAGCTTAATGCTAATGAAGCTGATAAGACCGGTTCTTTTCCATTTTTTACATGTGGTACTAATGAATTACTAATTAATGATTATGCTTTTGATTGTGAGGCTATAATAATTGCTGGTAATGGTGAAATCTCAGTTAAACATTACAAGGGTAAATTTAATGCATATCAAAGGACTTATGTATTAGAACCTCAAAAATATTTTTACTTGTTTCTAAAAGAATGCGAAAATAATATAAATGTTTTGAAAAATAATTCTCAAGGATCGGTAATTAAATTTATTACTAAACCAATGCTTGAAAAAATATCAATAAATCTAAACAATCATTCTGAAGAAATTAATGAGAAGATAGGACAAATTTACAACTTAATTCTTAATTATAGAAATCAAATCTCTTTATTAATTAAAATTAAAGATATTTTACTCACCAAATATTTCTAGATAGTTAACACTATAGGAAGCATTGATGATCTTATTGAAAATTATGAGTTAATCGAGACTAAAATTAAATCTATTGGATTAAGAAAAATAAACTCCTTGAATTTTATTAGAAATCACGTTCCCTTCTCGAAATATGGGATATTTGACAAAGGAATAGAGGTTGGTTCCAGCAACTATATAGATAAATCTCAAAATAGAGATGATCTTATTCCGTACTTAAGAGTCGGTGATTTAGATTCATTAAAAAATTGTTATATAAAAAAAGCACAAAACCTAAAAACATGTAACTCAGATGATACTTTAATAGCATTTGACGGCGCTCCTGGAAGGGTGAATGTTGGGTTAACAGGCGCTTACTCTTCAGGAATATATAAAGTAATATCTGAAAATAAAGGTTTTGCCTTCTTTGAATTATTAAGCAATTTAAATCAGTCTATTATCAAAGATAATTCGCAAGGCACAACAATTTTGCATGCTTCCAAAGCTATACCAATGCTATTGGCTTGCGAACCTACCAATGATGAAATTAATTTTTTCAATTATATTTATGAATTATTGGTTAAAGTGAAAATGTTAAAATCAAAATGTCTAGATATTAAATCTATACTGCTTAATAAATATTTTACCAATTAATTATTTTGTCAACTATTTCCTGTTGCTCTTCGCTTGTTTTTCTCAAATAAATTCTAGTGGTTTCTATAGATTCGTGTCCCATTAAATCTGCTAGTAATGCAATATCTTTGCATTTTTCTAAAAAGTTTTTTGCAAATCTATGTCTAAAAGAATGTGGGTAAACTACATTTAGATTCATATTATATTTTCTTGCTAGTGATTTTAACTGATGAGCTATACCTCTAGTTGATATTTGATTACCATCTTTATTAAGAAATAGATAACCCTCTGTTCTAGTGATAGAATCATAATATTCTATCGCTTTTTTTCTTAATCTAACGGGTATGAATATTCTTCTTATTTTGCCACTTTTTGTGTAAAGGTCTATATAACCTCTTATTAAATGCTCATATTTGAATTGAATAAGCTCAGAAATCCTAGCACCAGTTGCTCCTAAAAATCTAACAATAAAATACCACTCATAATTTTTGTCTTTGAGCAATTTGTTTTTAAAGAACTCGTAATCTGCATCACTAATAACATTTTCTAAAAAACTTTTTTGTTGAATTTTTATGTATTTTAGTTTTAATTTTTCTTTCCTTAAAAATTCCAGATATTTATTGATTCCTTGAATTCTCAAATTAATAGTTTTACCCTTATACTTATCAACTAATATTGATTTAAAAGCTAATAAATTTTGCTTTGTTATTTCACTAAATTCTGTACTAAACTGTTTAACTGCAATAACATAAGCATCAATAGTATTTTTTGTTAAATTTTGATGTTGTAAAAACGAAATAAATTCTTTCAAATTGTAATACCTCCTATTTATGGAAGGTACTAAAATCTAGAAATATTTATTCAATAGTAGATTCTTCAATTCTTTAAGCTTCTTTATTTTTCTTCTATAAGAAGTTAAATGAATAACTAAAGGACTAAACTCCTTATTGAAACTATTTATCTCTTCATCAGATAGTTTAGGGACAAGAATTTTATTAAATGTTTCATTATTAATCCCAGCCATGGTTGTCCCTACAGAGTTAAGGTCTCTTTGAACAAAAAAGTTCGGGGATAAAATAATACCTGTTAGAAACGATAGTGGTAATTTGTTTGTAGCTTCGACTCCTAAATATCCTGTTGAAAAGATATAATCATTAAGTAAATCATCATCTTTTTCTGTCACTATAATTACCTTTTTTGATTCTTTCATCTTGGCAAATCATATTGAATCAACCACTGGTTGCATGTTTGCTCTAGATGGTCTGTCCTCAAAGTTGAATGAATCAAATTGCAAAATATTGTTAATACCTTCTACGGACGATGTGTCCAAATAATTCTTGGTATTATTATATTTTTTTATACCAGATTTGATAATTTGAGGCGAGTAATATTCAAAAGGAATGAGACTTTCATCAGATAACGACATACTAATTATGTTTAATATTTTTGATATCTGATTTTCATAATTTTCGATAAGATCATCGATGCTTCCTATAGTGTTAACTATCTGTATTAATTTTGAGAAAAACAACTGCTTTTTTATATAATAATTTCGAGGTAAATTCTTATGTTTAATGAAGCTACTATTGAGAATAGCATTATAGAACTTTTAGAAAAAAATGGTTTTGAATTTTTAAATTTTGATGATTCATGACTAAGTGAAAGAAAGCTTGATGAATTCATTAATAATGAAGTTCTTTTAAATTCGTTAATTAAAATAAATAAATTTGATGATTTAGAAATACTTAATGAAGCAATGAATATGCTTATGAGAGTTGATAATCCTTCTTTATTTGTAAGGAATTTTTTAGTTCACAAAATGTTAGTAGAAGGTGTGACAATTGAGTCGAATAAATATCAAGTTAACCCTCTTATCAAATTCATTGATTTTGATAATGTAGATAATAATACATTTCAATTAGTTCATCAAATTAAGTTCAATGAAGGAAGATCGACTAGAATACCAGACATAGTTGTGTATATAAATGGACTTCCTTTAATTGTGATGGAACTTAAGTCTTTAGTTGAAGACGCTACTGGAGCAACATTGGAAGACGCTTACAATCAATTAGGTGGTAGCAGTGAGTCTAATGGATACCGTTATGATATTCCAACTTTATTTAATTACTCTGCTTTTTTAGTAATTTCTGATGGAGTAAGTACTAGAATCGGAACATTGACTTCTAAATTCGATAGATACAATGAGTGAAAAAGTGTTGATGGTAAAAAAGGTTATGATGATAATTATGCATTTAAACTAAATACCTTCATAGATGGAGTGTTTGAAAAAAGCAGATTACTAGATATTATTAAACATAATATTTTCTTTATTCAAGATAAAAATGACAAACCAGTCAAGATAATCTCGCAGTATCACCAGTATTTTGGAGTAAAAAAATCAGTTCAATCAATTTTAAATAGTATTAAGTCAAATGGAAATGGTAAAGCTGGTATTGTTTGACATACTCAAGGTAGTGGTAAATCATTTTCAATGCTAATGCTTGCACATAGATTATTGATTAACAAAGACTTAAATGTTCCAACTATAGTGGTTTTAACAGACAGAATCGACTTAGATGATCAACTTTATAAAACTTTCTTTAGTGCGCGTAATTACCTAAAATGCGAACCTCAAATAGCTACATCTAGAGAAGATTTAGTTAAGAAGCTTAAGCACATTAAACAAGGTGGAATAATTTTTACTACAGTTGGTAAATTCGATAAGCATCATTTACCAAAAAATGAACGTTCAAACATTATCGTCATGACTGATGAAGCTCATAGAGGGCACTATGGAATTTATGAGACTGTTCATTACGAAAGAAATAAAGAAACTGATGAATTAGAAGCAGTTTTCAAATATGGAGTAGAAAAGTATATTAGAGAAGCATTACCTAATGCTACTTTTATTGGATTTACTGGAACTCCGGTATCAACAAAGGAAAAACAAACAACAGACATTTTCGGTGATATTATCGATGTTTATGATATGACTCAATCAGTTATCGATGGTTCAACAGTAAAACTTTTTTATGAATCTAGACTTGCAAAAGTTTGGACAGATCAATCAATATTGAATCAAATTGATAATTACTATAATGATTTAGTGAAAAATGAACAAGCAGATAATCAAGCAATAGAAAAATCAAAACGTGAAATGAGCAAAATCAAAGTCATTTTAGAAGATGATGACATGATTGATTTATTTGCTAGAGATATTATGGCTCATTATTCTGAGAGAAAGGGTACTTTAAACGGAAAAGCCATGATTGTTTGTCAAACTCGTCATGCAGCTTTAAAACTATATAAGAAAATAGTTGATGAGATTGCACCTGAAATGAAAGAACAAGTAATTTTAGTTGTTACTGAATCTAATAAAGACACAGAAGAAATGCGTAATCTATTTAAAGATTCTGCATATAGAAAAGAGTTAGGTGAAGAATTTAAAAAAGATACATCAAAATATAAAATCGCAATTGTAGTTGATATGTGATTAACCGGTTTTGATGTACCCGACTTAGATGCAATATATTTTATTAAGAGACTCAAATCTTATAATTTAATGCAAGCTATTGCTCGTGTTAATCGTGTTTATCCAGGTAAGTATTATGGTTTAATTGTCGATTACATAGGTCTAAATGAAGCATTAAATGAAGCATTAACAGAATATACAGATAGAGACAGACAAGAAAATGTTCAAGATGTAAAGAAAGAAATTTATGACATCTTGAAAGAAAAATTAAGTGTACTTAATGAATGATTTTACAAAATTGATAAAAGCAAATTCTATAGCTCTAATGATCACGAAAGATTTGAAGCTGTACAAATCGGAACAGAATTTGTGCTGCAAAATGCTAAAAGAGAAGATGCATTTATGAGTGATCTTTCCTTTTCTGTAAAGCAAGCCTTTGTCGTTTGTGCTGGTATTTTAACTGAAGAAGAGAAAAATGATGTTTATTATTACTTAGCTATTAGAAGTTTTATTCTAAAGCTTAGAGCAAAAACTCCAACTGTTTCTATAAAAGAAATGAACGAATATGTTTCTAATCTTCTAGCAGATGCTATTAAAGGTGATGAAGTAAAAGTATTAACTCAAACAAAAGAAGATTCAAGTAAAGTTATTGAATTGTTGAGTGAGAAAAACATAGAAGAATTAAGAGTAAAAAATCCTCCTCATGTGTTTGTTCAAATTGTCAAGAAGTTACTTGAAAGAGCAATAGCTGAATCTAGAAAAAATAATTACTTTAAATCTCAAGAATACAGTAAAAGATTAAGAAAAATCTTAGAAAAATATAATGATAGAGATGCTATTTTTTCACCAGAACAAACTATTGTTGATTTAGTTGGATTCGCTAGTGAAATGGTAAGGGATGAACAAACAGCTAGAGACCTTGGTGTATTCGGAAGAGAAAAAGCGTTCTATGATGCTTTAATTAGAGATAAATCAGCTAAAGAATTACTAAACGATGAAACGCTTAAACTTATTGCCAGGGAATTAAAGTCAGTAGTTGAAGAATACGCATCAACAGACTGAGCCCATAAAGAATCCACAAGAGCAAGAATGAGAATAAAAATAAAAGAATCTTTGAAGAAGTATAATTATCCTCCAGAATATCAAAAACAAGCTGTAGATGATGTTATTAAACAAGCTGAATATATAATGAGCGAAGATTAACCTTTAGATTATTTAAGGTATCAAATTCGACTTAAAAGAAATATTACAATTAGACTTTATTACTTATTAAACGATTGTTTTAGTAAGTAATAAAGTCATTTTTTATTCTTTTGATAAATTTCGAATAAAAAAGAACAGCTAACACTGTTCAATTTCTCTAATAATTAGTATTCTGTTGAATGTTCTAATGAATCGATGCTCAATTCAACAGAAGTTCTTTTTCCAAATGATTCAATTTGAATTGTGGCGATATTTGCGTCTAAGTTTAATGATTTAATTGGACCAATTTCACCTTTAAATGGACCATCTAAAACTACAACTAAATCATTAATTTTAAGTCCTTGTAAGTTTTTACCTAAGTTAAATAAGTGTGTAGCTTCCTCAGCGGCTTTTTCCATTTTTCTAATTTCTCTAGAAGAAACAGGTGTAGGCTTTGCTCCCTTACCTGATGAACCTATGATACCTGTAACATTTTGTGTGTTACGTACAACGTATCAAGCTTCATCTGTCATATCCATATTTGCAAAAATGTATCCGGGGTAAAGGTTTGTATATTTAACCTTGTATTCTTGGCCTAAACGTCTTTTTTCTAATTCTTTAGCTGTTAAGATAGGTTTTTTAAAGATTTTAAAAGCGCCATCTTGTGTTGCATATTGATTAAATGATTCTGCAACATTTTCAGCAATAATACGGTTATTTAAAGCTTCGATAACTTGTTCTTCTTTTCCTCTAACAGTAGAGATCATGTATCATTTAAAATTATTCATAATTTACCTTTCTAAACTGAACCAATTACTTCTCATAATTTTGTAAATCCAATTGTTACTGCATAAACAAATAAAGCAAATATAGCTGTAAAAACAAGAATTTTAACAAGGTTTATTCAATTTTGTCTTGGAGTTGCTCAACGAACACGTTTAATTTCTTTAACAGTCTTTCTAAAGAAATAAATTTTATTTCTGCTTTCAAATCTGTCTTTTAAAGACATTTTTGCTGTTTCAGATTTTCCAGTTTTTGTTTTCTTATTTTTTCTCATAATTAAACTTCTTCTTTGTGAATTGAGTGTTGTTTGCAATGAGGACAATATTTTTTAATCGCTAAACGTTCTACACTTCCAGCACTTTTAATTGTCACGTAATTTTTCTTTCTGCATAATTCGCATGCAATTGATACCTTGTTACTTTTCATAGTGTTTTAATTTTACCACAACATTACAATATACATTAAGTAAATGAATGCTATGTAATAGGTTTAATTGAAATTATTTACATGTGTAAAAAACATAACGCATTACTTTCTTCATCTAAATATTGATCTCACTTTTGCAAATGCTAAACGCACTCCTAAATTAACTGTTGGGGCTAAATTACCTCTAACTAAGCTTAAAAATAATCTATTTCTAAATTGATTCTTAATAATAAGTCCAATAAGCATAATGTTGTTAGAACTAATAAGCTTCATTTTAGGTGTTTTTAGTATAAAGTTGATTGTTTCATTAATGATTTTATTTTGCATTTTAGTCATATTTAAGTTGCTTAATAACTTATCAACATATCTATCAAGAGCTTCAAAATCTCTTCTTGAGAGATATTTATAATCAATCTTGCAATAGGCTAAAATGAATTGAATTAATTTATCCTTATCAGTGAACAATTGTTCTAAAACAATATTTAGAAACTTCGATGATATTTGTTTGATTAGCTCTTTGTTTTGGATAATAAAACTATTAAAGTAACTTTCGAAGCTAACAAAATGTGAACTTGATGAAAAGTAATCTTTAAAAATAATCATAAATTGATCTAAATCATTTTTTACTAATGAAAAATCTAAATTAAACTCATAATCAATCTTTCTAATATCAATTGGAATCTTAATAAATTTTCTTTTATTTAACTCTGCAAGGATAAAATGAATTAAATCAATTATCTCTTCTTTGAAATTAGGGTACTTTTCAAAGAATTTTTTTGTTATATCAAACAATGTTTTTTCATTTGAAACTAAAAAGAATTGTCAAAACTTATTAAGGGAAATGTTTTTGTTTTTAGTAAAGAATTTTTCAACATTATCAATCAACATAACAAACTCTTGATTATTAGCTAGAAAGTCAATTAATGTGTCTGTGAATTTTAGTGAACTGAATTTATTTTCAATATATTCAAGTACGTTTTCGTCATGGAAAATCTTACCAATGAGTGACATAACATTCTCATTTAGAATTGCGCTGAAATTAAGAGTGATATCTAAACCTTTAGTTAGTTTCTCAGTAATCAATGAATTGCTAATTGTGCTTATATAAATTCTAATTAGTGAACCTTCTAGAACACCTAATTCTTTGTATCAAGTTTGAACAAGATCAATAATTTTGTTATCCGGGTATATTGTGATACTTCTAAATTTAGTTCAAGTAAATTTATTTAAATGATGCTCTTTAGCAAAATTTAGATAAAGTTTCTTTCCAATGTATTTATAACATTTCTTACTGCAATGAATATCTAAGAACAACTGATATCATTTGCGTTCATTTCTTAAACATTGTTCAAAGTCAAATATTTCAACATATTTAGTGTTTGTTGCTGCTGAAACTTCTGCAAAAATATTCTGAAATACCTTGTATATAGATTTAAAAATAGAATAACTCTTGTTTAAAAGATTATCTTTGTTTTTAAGAATCAACTTGTTAAGTACAGGTAATGAAGCGATAGGATAATCGACTAAATAGATTTTGCAATTTGTATTAACTTCTTTAATTTTGTTAACTAAAACAATATATTCATTAATGATTTGCTGTGTTGTATGTTTAATATTTTTCAATAAATCATCAATTTGTTTATTTTGAAGGTAGTAATCTTTTTGAGACATTACTTCGACTAAGTCTACATAGGAAATACTGAATAAAAATTCAATTCCACTAGAGTTTATAAATAAGTAATCTGCTTCCTTAATTTCTTTTAAATATGAATCAAAATCATAATTAAAACAAGTGTGATTAAATTTTTGAGCTAGAACTTTATTTATGTGCATTAGCTCTCTTGTTTCATCCGTAAACTCTTCACCAGAAACGATATTAATTCAAGTACTAATCTTGCTTGCTGATAGGCCTAAATTACTATATTTAATGTCTAAATTTCTACCAACATTCTTCTGAATTAACTCAATGAAATAGTCTGAATATGCATAACCTAACTCATCTAAATTTCCATATGTTCCAGTTCCTTGAGATAAATCAAAACCTTGCGCTATTGAGTCGCCAATAAATACAAATTTTTTATTTCTAAAATTGCGATTATTCATATTACTAAAATATTAGCACATAATATAAAAAGAGGAAATTTACAAACAGAGGACATAAAAACCACTTAACTTAAAAAAAGTTAAGTGGAAATCTAATAGACATTGTAAAAAATTAAATAATAAAATTAAAGAAAGGTATTTGACATTTAACAGAAAATGTCTAACTGATGAGAGAAGAAAAAATAATGAATTTCGGTTCATTTAGAACCAATTTTGTATTTCGCATTTAATAATAAAGTCTTATATTGAATAAAAGTCAATAAATGGATCAATATAAGAAATTGAAATACTTTTCAAATGTTGAGAAAGGAATAATCCAACAAATAAACTAAAAACCATATTATATTTTGTTTAAAACACTATAAAAATTTAATAAAAACCAAAGTGAGTAATGAAGAACATAAACTGGAAAGTGAAAAAGAGTTCAGTCTCCACAACATACAAGAAGATAACCGTAATTTTGAGAAATACCCCAAAATTTACACTAATAAAATAAAAAGCAACAAGAGAAAACATATTAATTAAACTTACGAATTTTCCTTAACCCTTAAAACTTAAATTCAAGTTTAATTAATTTTGACCATCCCACACACTCCCCCAAGCAACTGAGATGATACGTTTTCATAACCTAACACTTACCCAATGTTATTAATATGCAAGAATGAATAATTATTGGAAATAAAATCCAAGTGAGTTTACCTAAAATACGGAAAAAACATAGATAGAATCAAAAAAAGGTCTATACATGCATATTTTGTAAGTGAAAAAATAAAATAAATATAGAAGGGACTAAATCGCCAGAGAGTAAAAACGATTTGTCTCAAAAAAATATAAAAAAATAATGGAGCAACAAGCAAAATATAGCTTGTTTATAAAAAACATAACAAGATAAAGAGATTTTAAAAATCAACACAAAATAATTTGAAAAATCTACTGCGTTTTATACCATAAAAACATTTCATAAACTTATGTAAATATACGATAAATATATATGAGAAAGAAGAATTAAAAATTTGGACATATAAGTTAACATAAGCTCTATTTAACTTGATATCAATGTAGTAATAAGGTTGTTCGAACAAATAATGTCAATATCAATTGATGAACCAACATTTAAATCTGTTGTTTTCATAACTGAATGTTTCTTTTTATAACTACTATTTAAAAAATGATTTCTTGAGTGCATTTTTTGAGTTTTAATTTGATAATCAAGTTGTTTTGGACTATGTGAGTTATCAACTACACTATTTTCCATGTCTATTAGAATTTTTTGTAAATTTACCCTTTTGTTAGCTATACCATCATCAAAAATATATTGAGAGTTAATTTCTGAGTGGAAGAAATTCAGGGTCTTTAACTTTAATTTATTCCAAATGAATGATTCGAAATGAGAATAAGATTTAAAATCCTTACAAAAAACTTCTGAAGAAACTTCTAGAAAAATTTCTAAAAATTCATGAAGTATAACATTTTTAATTTCTGCTGGATCAATAGATATCTTACCAAAGACTCAACTAACTTTTCTAGACAAAACATCTATTGACTTACTGTGCTGTATACTGAAAGCAGAAATGATTTTTGAAACTGAATAATACTTGTCATTTTCGAGTTTCAAAAATTCAGAGAGAAACTTATCGTTCAAATGATATTTTCTTATCATTTAGTTAATGCATCGAACACAATAATACCTGTTGCTACTGATACATTTAAAGATTGCACATTCCCCCTTTGTGGAATATAGATTGTTTGATCTGTGACTGAAAGCACACTTTTTGATACACCATCACCTTCGTTACCTACAACTAAAATTGTAGGTCTGTCGTATTCCACCGTTGTGTATGGGAGAGCTTTTTCATCTAATACAGTTGAATAAACTCAATAACCTCTTTTTTTGAGTTGAGTTAAGGCCGCATTAAGACTATTAACTCTGTAAAAATTCATATTTACAAATCCACCTGATGAAACCTTTAATACAGTTGAATTAATTACAGCCGCATTATCTTTAGGGAAAATAATATGCTTAATTCCCCCAGCATTTGCTGTTCTTATAATTGCACCAAAGTTATGTGGATCTTGAATTTTATCCAACACAAGAATTGGCGAATTATCCTTATGCAATCTTCCTAAATCGTCTAGTCCCTTGTAATTAACAGATTTTAAGATTGCTTTAAAACCTTGATGGTTTTCTTTTGTTTCTTCATCTAAAGTTTTCTTATCAGTGATAACAATTTTTATACCCCTTAAAGTGTTATCACCTTTAAAGTACTTTAAACTTCCTTCATCAGTTATGTGTATTTCAGAAATATCTAATTTATTATTGACACAGTCAATAACAGAATTTTTCCCATACACAATTAATTCTCCCACTTTTTTAGTGGTCATATCATATTTTTTTTGTTTTTCGTGTAATTTTTTCATATTTACCTTATATTAAATTATTTTCAATCAATTCGTTTCTTAATTTGTCGGCATTTTGATAATCTTTTTGAGCTAAAAACTCTTGTCATTTTTGATAAATTGGAACATATTTTTTGTAATCGAATTTATTAAATTCAAAACCTAACTTATCAAAAATATATACTAATGTCGCTATGTGCAAAGTGTTTTTGTCTTTATTAATATTTTTAATTAGATCATTAGTAAGTTTGTTAAAGTCAGAAAACCTCTGCTCAAAAATATATGTGAATGCTTCTTTGGCTAATTCATTGTTAATTTGTGAATTGTTTTGTTTGTTTAATAGTGCATTTAAGAAGTAAATTTTGTTAATTTTCTTGAAAATCACTTCAACATTATTAATTAAATTCTCATCAATATTGATCAAACCTGTAAATGAGTTTAATAATAAAATCATTTTAAAATAGTCAGCTGAATAATTTTTAAGAAAGTCGGAAGCTAAAATTACGTTTTGTAATGACTTAGACATCTTAATTCCGTTTAAATTAATTTGACCTGTTCTTAATCATTTATTTGAAAGCTGTTTTTGATTTAAAGCATAGAATTGAATATTTTCATTTTCATGGTGTGGGAATGTTAAGTCCATCCCTCCTCCGTGAATATCTAAACCAGAATCTCCAAAATGTTTTTCAATTAAGGCAACACATTCTGTGTGTCATCCTGGTCTACCTTCACCAAAAGAAACATTGTATTTAACACCTTCAGTTGTGTTTTTTCATAAAGCAAAATCAGCAGGTGTTTTTTTATTTGAAGAAAGTTCACTATCTTCAAATTTCATGTTTTCAATTTTTTGTTTTGAAACAATACCATAGTCATTTTGGTTTTTTATGACATCAAATCAAACATTACCTTCATTATCTAAATATGCATTATTCGATTTGATTAATCTTTGAATGAAGTTATCAATTAAATCAATATTTTTGGTTACGTATTCAATGTGAGTTATAGTGTCAACACTGAATTGTTTAAGTAAATCTAAATATAAATTACCATACTTTTCCGATACTTGAGTTTCTAAAACACCTTGTTCTTTGGCTTTTTTGATAATTTTGTCATCAATATCAGTAATATTATGAACAAATTTATATTCAATTCCTAGTTGCTTTGCAGCTTTTAAAATTAAGTCCATAGTTACAATCGGTCTCATATTTCCTATATGAACATCGTTGTAAACTGTGGGTCCACATACATATATTTTTAACATATTGTTATTATAATAAAAAATAATATTTAATTACCATTTTATATAAGCAAAATTAACTTTTATAACTATGTATAAGGTACATAAAACTAGTTGTTTCCTAGCTATATAAAAAATATTTTTTAATATAATAGATATATAAAATATATCTATAAATAAGGAGGGTTATGACACTAAAAGAACAGTTAAAACAAAACATCATTGACGCAGTTATAGAGTTGCAAAATGAAGATTTTGTTAATAAGGATCTTAATGTTAAAGATTTAGTTTTTAATATCACTCAACCTAATGTTCCTGACAATATTAACATCGATCAAGTTGTTTATGACTTTAGTACAAATATTGCATTTATTTTAAAAAATCATTGTGCTGTTAAAAATCCAATTGAAGTAGCAAATAAATTGGTTGCTAAAATGTCAAATTCAAATATCTACCAAAAAATAGACATTGCTGTACCTGGATTTATCAATATTGTTTTAAGCAATCAATTATTTTTATCAACAATACAAAACATTAACTTAAATCCAACAAAATATGGAGCTCACTTTATTAATAAAGAACATGTTAATGTTGAATTTGTTTCAGCTAACCCAACAGGATTTTTACACGTCGGTCATGCTAGAGGTGCTGCTTATGGGGATTCTTTAATTAGAATTTTAAGACATGCTGGTTATGATGTTGAAGCCGAATATTATGTAAATGATGCAGGTAATCAAATTAATGTACTTACAAATTCAGTTTACGTAAGATATCAAAACTTATTTGGTATTGATGCACAATTACCTGAAGATTGCTACAGAGGTCAAGATATAGTTTGATGTGCTACAAAAATTAAAGAAAAATATGGTGATTATTTCTTAAATGCTGATGAAGTTAAATTAAGTGAATTATCAACTGTGGCTAAAGATATTATGCTTGATAAAATCAGAGAAGATCTTGGTAGATTAAATGTTTCATTTGATACATTTGCTTCTGAAAAAACAATTAAAGAAGATGGTTTAATTGAACCAGTTCTTAAAAAATTAAGCAAATACACATACACAGAAGATGGTGCATTATTCTTAAAAACCAAAGAATTTGGCGATGATAAAGACCGTGTGCTTATCAAAGCTGATGGGAATTACACTTATTTCTTACCTGATATTGCTTATCACGAACTTAAGTTCCAAAAGTCACCTAAACTTATTAATATTTGAGGAGCAGACCATTCAGGATACATTCAAAGAATGAAAATTGCGATGCAATGCTTAGGTTACAATCCAGACAATTTAGATATATTAACTATTCAATTAGTAAGATTAATCAAAGATGGAGAAGAATTTAAAATGTCTAAAAGAGCAGGTACAGCAGTTACTTTGCAAGATCTTTTAGATTACTCTTCAGCTGACGCAGTTAGATTTATGATGCTCACTAGGGAAATCAATAATAAATTTGATTTTGATATTGACGCAGCTAACTCAACTGATGTTAATAACCCTGTATTTATAGTTCAATACGCTCACTCAAGAGCTGTATCATTATTAAATAGATTAAAACAAGAAAAAGTTAATGATCAAATTAACTTTACAAACAAAGCTAAAAAACTTATTATTGAATTAGACTCATTCCCTGAATTAATTAAAACAATTGTGTCAACTTCAAAAGTTAACTTATTAACACAATACTTAATTAGTTTAGCTAAATCATTTAACAGTTTTTATGCTGAAACTAAATTATTAGGTCACGAAGATGAAGCAACATATGCTCACCTTATCAAATCAGTTCAAGCGATTTTAGCTCTTGGACTTAACTTAATTGGTGTTTCTGCACCTTTATCAATGTAATTAAAGGAGAATTTATTATGTACAAAACAATGTTAGAAATCGCATACGAATTAGTATCATCACGTCCCACAGACGAATTTGCATTTATGGAAATCTTTGACACTGTTGAAGACGAGTTAAGATATGACTGAGAAGACAGATTCGTTACAATGAACACAACATATGAAAAAGTTAGAGAAAGAAAAATTGGTGAGTTATACCGTTTATTAACAGTTGATAAAAGATTCAACAGACTTGCAAACGGAAACTGAGAATTAAGAAATATCTAATAAGTAGGTTTTTATGTCATTAGTTAATGCAAAAGATATGCTCAAGAGAGCTAAAAAAGGTAAGTACGCAGTTCCTCATTTTAATATTAATAACTTAGAATGAACAAAAGCAATTCTTACAACATGTCAAGAAATGAATTCGCCTGTTATTTTAGGAGTTTCAGAAGGAGCACTGAAATATATAGGTGGATATGAAACTGTAACAGGTTTAGTTTCAGGTCTTATTAAGGACTTAAAAATTTCAATTCCTGTAGCTCTTCATTTAGATCACGGATCATTTGATGCTTGTGTTAAAGCTATTGAGTCAGATGGTTTTACTTCAATTATGTTCGATGGTTCACACCTCCCATTTTATGAAAATAAAGAATTAACTCAAAAACTTGTTTACTTAGCTCAAAGTAAAAATATGACTGTTGAAGCTGAGGTTGGTTCAATCGGTGGTGAAGAAGATGGCGTTATTGGAAACGGTGAAATTGCAGATATTGAAGAAGCTAAACAATTAGCTGCTGAAAAAATCACAGTTCTAGCAGCTGGGATCGGAAACATCCACGGTAAATATCCAAAAAACTGACAAGGTCTTAATTTTGAAGTTCTTGAAAAATTATCAAGTGAAACTGGTTTAGGAATTGTTCTTCACGGTGGTAGCGAAATTCCACTTGACCAAATCCAAAAAGCAATCAGTTTAGGTGTTACAAAAATTAACATCAACACCGATTTACAATTAGCAAACCACGCTGCAATTAGAAAATTTATCATTAGCAACAAAGATCTTGAAGATAAAAATTATGATCCTAGAAAACTTTACAAACCTGGTTATGAAGCTATGTGTAGAGTAATTAAACAAAAAATATTAGAGTTCGGATCAAATGATAAAGCTTAGCATCATCTTGATGCTTTTTTTATACACATTATTTCTAAATAGGAATAAAATTATATTTATATACAAATAGAAAAGAGACAAGATGAAATTTAAAAAATTATCTTTATTCAGTTCACTTGCAATTTTACCAGTCGCTACTACATTATCTGTTTCATGTGGTAATAAAAACGATGTACCAAAAGAACCATCAAATCCTATTAATAATGCAAATAGTGAACTTATCCAGAAACTAGAAATAGTTAAAACTAATTATTCAACTGACAATAATTTGGTCGAATTAGTTGACGGCTACAAAAATAAAATAAACTCAAACAGTACTAATCAAGATTTATTAACTCAAGCAGGAAATGTTGTAAAAGTTTTTGATAGTGCTAATGAAATGACTGCTGAAATTAGACATCAATGATTTTTAGGTTCAAAAACGTATAACAATTTAACTGAAACATCAAGATTTTTAAGACAAACTTATGCAAATGAGCAAAACTTAATTGAATCGCTTAATAAAATTGATGTAAATTTAGAAGATTATAAAAGTAAATTATTTTTAGCTTTTGCTAGTCAGCAAGAGATGGATTACTTATCATCATTAAATTTACAAACAAGTTTAGGTTTTAGCACAACAATTAAAAAAACATTACCACAAAACTATGCTGTTGTTGATATGTCAGGAATTGTTGATGGTGACACATTATATGGTTCATATATGAATTTAGTTAGTGGTATTCAACCAGGAACTCAATCAACTAATCGTAATGGTAGAAGTCTAGGATTAAGATCTAGAGGAATCGATACTCCTGAAACAGATAAAGGTTCAAATTCAGATGAATTAGCTTCAAAAGAAAATTATTGAGCTCAAATTTCTAAAAAATACTACGTAGAACAAGTTCAATCACATGGTTTCTTCTTCTACTTTAATAAGTTAAAAGAAGATGATTATGGAAGATGAATTGTATTCTTATATCCAGACGAAAGAAAAAATTCTGATTTAGAGTTTGGGAACCAGCTTATTAGAGCAGGTTTAGCTAGAGTTGCTTACATTACATTAGACCCTTCAGATAGAAAATTCTACGCAGAAACTGAAGAAGAACAAACAATGTATCACACAATTAAGAATTCTCAAAATTATGCAAAAGAAAATAGATTAGGTTTCTGAGTCGACCCAATCGAAGATGTATTTTATAAGAATCCTAGAAAGAACTGATAATTTGATCAAGCGAAAGCTTGATTTTTTTATCTAGTTTGATTGCTTAAATTATGCATATTACATATGCATATATGAGTTAGTAAAAATAGACCTTTTTTCACTTTTATAATAGTGTGCAAGCTGTAAAAGTAAAAATGCACTTGCACAAATATAACAATCTATTTTTCTGAAAAATCTATATAATATTTTAATAAATATGTAATATTTATTAAAATTTACATTCACACATGGAGGTATAGATGTCTGAAGTTAAAAAAGAGCATAATTATGATGCAAGTAATATTCAGTTTTTAGAAGGATTAGAACACGTTAGAAAAAGACCTGGTATGTACATTGGGTCAACATCTAAATCAGGTTTACACCACTTAATTTGAGAAATTGTAGATAACTCTGTCGACGAAGCTATGGCTGGTTTTGCTAACAGAATTGATATTATCATTACACAAGATAACTCAATTATTGTTGAAGATAATGGTCGTGGAATTCCTGTTGATACACACGCAAGATTTGGAATTAGTGCACTTGAGGTTGTTTTAACAAAACTTAATGCTGGTGGTAAATTCGAATCTAATGCATATAAAGTTTCTGGTGGACTTCACGGGGTTGGGGCTAGTGTTGTTAATGCTTTATCAGACTCATTTAAAGCTTGAGTTAAAAGAAACGGAAACTTATACTATGCAGAGTTTGCTAATGGTGGGAAAACTATTAAGTCAACAGAAGTTATTGAAAAACTTGCTAACCCAAATGAAACAGGAACAAAAATTCAATTCCATCCTGACTATTCAGTTATGGAAGAATTGCCATTTGATAAAGAAATTATTTTAGACCACGCGAAGCAAATTGCACACCTTAACAAAGGTTTATATGTTTCAGTATCTGACTACAGAGATAACACAAACTATGAATTCTTATATGAAAATGGAATTATTGACTACGTACACGAATTAAGCGACGGTTACAAACCAGTTACACCTGTTATTTATGCAGATGGAGAATTTGCTGTTAAAAATAATAAAGATGAGGATGTTGTTATTGGTGTTGAAGTCGGTATGCAATACTTATCTGATTTATATCGTGGAAACATTATTTCATATACAAACAACATTTCAACACATGAAGGTGGTTCTCACGTTTCTGGTTTTTATGATGCTTTAATGCGTTTAATTAATAACTATGCAATTGAAAAAGGTGTTATTAAATCTGAAAGTGACAAATTTACTCGTGACGATTTAATCGAAGGTGTTACAGCAGTTATCTCAATCAAACACCCTGATCCAGAATTTGAAGGACAAACAAAAGGGAAATTAGGTTCAAAAGATGCTCGTCAAGCTGTTAATAGAGTGTTTAGTCCAATTTTAGAAAGATTCTTAAATGAAAACCCTGCTGATGCTAAGAAAATTATTGAAATTGCATCTATGGCTAAAAAAGGACGTTTAGCTTCCAATGCAGCTAGAGAAAATGCAAGAAGAAAAAATGTTTTTGAATCAGGTGGATTACCAGGTAAATTAGCTGACTGTACATCTAAAAATCCTGAAATTTCTGAATTATATATTGTCGAAGGGAACTCAGCTGGTGGTTCGGCTAAAATGGGTAGAGATAGAAAAACTCAAGCTATCTTACCATTAAGAGGGAAAATTATTAACGTTGAAAAATCTCGTCAAGAAAAAGTTCTTTCTTCAGAAGAAATTTCATCATTAATGACAGCTATTGGTACAGGTTGAGGAGAAACATTTAACATCAACAAATTAAGATACCACAAGATTGTTATTATGACTGACGCCGACGTCGATGGTGCTCACATTAGAACTTTATTATTAACATTCTTCTACAGATACTTTAGACCTTTAATTGAGTATGGATTTATTTACATAGCTCAACCTCCTTTATACAAAATTCAACAAAATAAATTTGTTGAATATGCTTTCAACGATAATCAAAAAGACGAAATAATCGCAACATTAAACCCTAGTCAAAAAATTACAATTCAACGTTACAAAGGGCTCGGAGAAATGGATCCTGAACAACTATGAGAAACAACTATGGATCCTGAACGTAGAAAAATGCTTCAAGTGCAAATTGAAGACATTTACAAATCAGATTCAATTTTTGAAACCTTAATGGGCGAAAGAGTTGAACCGAGAAGAGAATTCATTCAAAAGAATGCAAAATACGTAAAAAATATCGATTTATAATGTCAAAAATGCACATCCAAAAATGAACTGGATGTGCTTTTTCTTCACTAAAATTTATACTTAGATTTAAAACTTTATTGCAACTAATTTTTAACAAAAATTACAAAATCCTTAAATTACATGAATGGAATATATAAAATTTTTTGAACCTCAAAATAAGGAAAAACTTTTATCGCTTACACACTATTCTAAAAGTCAAAAATTATTTTAAAAAAATATTTTCATGCTCATAATTTTATTTACTAAAAAAGAATATGATATAAGTGCGACAAATATATTGTCGCAACAAAAGGGAAATTCTTTTATATATCAAAAAAATATTCTATTATTTTAAAATTTAATTTATAAAGTCACAAAAAGACAGACATTTATTAATATCATTTATTATTAATCATTAAAATTATTAGGTTTTTTATACAAGTTTATTATTATCAATAAAGATATTCACTATATTTTTGTTATATATTATATTTAGTTGTTTTAACTTTTTATTTTTATCATTATTTTATAGAGTAAATTTTGTATTTACATTTCTTTAAAATAAAGAAATTTTAATCATATTTATTTGAGTAATTTTGTAAATTTAAACACACAGTTCGTCATATATAAATTTTAAATTTTCAAAATATTAACTATCTTTATTAATTAGTAGATATTAATATTCTTTGGTAATTCCATAGATTACTCCTTTATCAAAATTTATTTTTAATTAAATAATTTGGTTCAAGAGTCGTCACTTGAACCAATCATAAAATATACATATAATATCCTATTAGCACATCCAATTTAATGGTACTTGGATGTGTTTTTTGTACAAAAAAAGATGCAAAAAGCATCTACATTTTGTTCATTTTTTCCTCAATTTTAAGCAAATTATGAATTGCTTTATTAACTGCATCAGTTGCAGCTTGTCTACTTGTAGCCATCACTTCAGCAACTTCTGCATATGATAAATCTTGTTCATAATATAACTTAAAAACTTGTTGTTGATTTTGAGTTAATAAATTACCATATTTATCAAATAACTCTGTGTATTTAATTACGTTTTCTAATGACTTATTGTTCATTATCAATTAAGGCTTTTGTCATTTGATAAATAAATAATTCAAGATCAAATTCTTGTAAGTCATCTAGTTTTTCACCTAAACCAACATATTTAACATCAAGGTCATATTCATCTTTAATTGATAAAACAATTCCACCTTTTGATGTTCCATCCATTTTAGTAAGAATAATCCCAGTTAAGTTAGCAATTTCTTTGAAGTTTCTTGCTTGAGATAATCCATTTTGACCTGTAGTTGCATCAAGAACTAATAATGATTCATGTGGTGCTGAAGGTTCAAATTTTCTAATAACACCAATCATTTTTTCGAGCTCTTTCATAAGGTTAACTTTATTTTGTAATCTACCGGCAGTGTCGATGATTAATAAATCATAATTTTCTTCTTTGGCTTTAGAAACTGCTTGATAAACAACACTAGAAGGATCGGCCCCTTCGTGAGCAGGTTTAACAATTTCTGCACCAATTCTTTGTGTTCAAACACCTAATTGATCAACGGCACCGGCCCTGAAAGTATCGGCAGCAGCAATTAAAACTTTTTTGCCTTCTTTAACATATTTGTTTGCTATTTTAGCAATAGAAGTTGTTTTACCTGATCCATTAACACCAACAAAAACAAAAACATTTAATCTACCAACTTCATAGTTTAGGTTTGTATTAACAACTGAGTTATTTGTGTAAATTGTAAACATTTGATCAGCAACAATTTCTCCAATCATTTTTGGATCGTCAATATTGTTTAATCTAATTTCTTGTTTAATTCTTTCTACCATAACATCAACTAATGAAGCATTAATATCAGACATAATCAATAACTCTTCAAACTCATCAAAAAAGTCCTCATCAAGTTTTACGTGTCTATTTTGTAGCTCTAAAAGTTTTTTTCCAAATGATGCAGAAGAATTTAAACCTTGTTCATATTTCTTAAATTTCTCACTTGTTATTATTTTCTTATGCTCTTTTTTGTCTAATTCTTCTTGAACTTGTTCAACATCTTTGGGTTTTCTATTGAAAACCTTATTTACTAAATTTTTAAAAAATCCCATATCTATATTTTACTTTATAAATCAAAATATCACATCAGCTAAATAAAACTAAAACCATAGTGTGCAAGTCGTAAAAATAAAAATATATTTGCGCTTTATATTAATTATAGGTATTTAAATATAGTAAAATAATTTTATGAGTAGTTTAGTAATGGTAGCTATGCAAGTAATACTTACTTTAATCATTTATTACTGTGCATATAGATTAATCAATTACCTTAAATTAATTAAGGGTAAATTCGCATACAAAGATATGCAAATGAAATCAATTTATTCAGCTTTAGCTGGATTTGCCTTCTTTGCAATTAGCTTAATTTTATTTGTTTTAAATGCTACAGAAGTAATTAAATTAATTGGTTCACAAGTTAACGAAAAAACAAAAACAACCGAAACAGTCACACTTTCATTCAGCGCAATTTCAGTTTCATCAATAGTATTCTATTTGTCTTGTGTTATGCTTGCAGTCTTAATTTCATTTACGATTATTGTGATTGTATTTGTTCAAAAATCAAGAATTCAAATTTCTAAGAAAGAATTTGATGAATTTGATATCGAAAAATATGACATTAACATTCTTGGTTCATTCACAAGAGCAAACAAATATTCAAGAAACATACCTGTAACATTCAAGGATCAAGTTGGGAATATGTTGTTTTTCAAGAAATTTGGAACAAAAATGTTTTTAAGCAAAATTGTAGATCAATCAATTTTCTTTATTTCACAATCACCATATGTTAATAAAGTTTATGAACAAAATGAAGTGACTTTTACAGAAGATACATTGTTAGCTTCACATTTTAGCAATAACAAAGAATATATCCTTTTTGTGCTTAAATCAGCACAAAAAGAAGTGTCGGTTATTAACAAAATTGATGAAAAATTATTTAAGGAAATAGTACTTAAAAAGTTTGCATAAAGAGCTTAAATGCTCTTTTTTTGTAATAAATTAATATAATTAATTTATTATGCTAAAATAAAAAGGAATTTAAAGAGGTACGTAAAAATGAGTGTTGATAGAGAAACTAAATTATTTAAAAGAATGAAAATTCTTGCAATAAATGATGATGTTGAATTGAAAAAAGAATACGAATGGTTGTATAAAACATTTTCAAACACTTCTGTTTTCATCCCAAAATACATCAACACCATTTCAAACACTAAAACAATACCTAAATCAGATTTGTATAAACCTCATGAACAAATCTTAAAAATCAAAGAGCAATTAAATAAGCTTGAATTAAATCTTGAAATCAATTCAATTGACTTCATGGATGATTATGTAATTTTCGATAATAATCTACCTGAATTAAAATATGTCCTAAATTCTCTTTATCCAGAGAACAATAAACAGGAAGATACAAAAAGTACAAAAATCAATAAAAATAAAATAAAACTTTAAAGAGGGAAATATGAGAAAAGTTAATATAGCTATTGATGGTCCAAACGGTGTTGGTAAATCAACTGTTTCTAAAAATCTTGCCCAAAGATTACATTACACTTTTATTAACAGTGGTTCAGTTTATAGAGCAATCACATTAAATGCTCTTGAACACAATATTTTAACAACTGATACAACAGGCGTAATTAAATCTCTTGAAACAATCAACATTGAGTTATTGCCTAACGATATAACTTTATTAGATGGAACTGATATCTCACTCAAAATTAGAGCTGACTATATTTCAAAAGTTACTCCTACTGTGGCTAAAATTCCCGAAGTCAGAGCATTTGTTGTTAAATTTATTCAACATATGACTTTAAGACACAAGGGTTACATCATTGATGGAAGAGATACAACTTTCAGAATTCTACCTCACGCTGAAGTTAAAATTTTCTTATGAGCTACACCAGAAGTCAGAGCGCAAAGAAGATATGAACAAAACAAAATATTAGGTTACAACACAAACTACCAAGAAGTTTTAAAAGAAGTTGAATTACGTGATCAACAAGATATCCATAGAGAAGTTGATCCATTACATAAAACAGAAGATGCTATTTATATTGATTGTACTGAACTAACAACTGAAGAAGTTGAAAACAAAATTATTGATATTGTTAACCAAAAATTAAAAGCAAAGAAGGAACAAAATGCGTAATACAGTTGCAATTGTAGGGAAACCAAATGTAGGGAAAAGTACTTTTTTCAATAAGCTTGTAGGAAGAAAAGTTTCTATTGTGCACGATCAACCTGGTGTTACACGTGACAGACTTTACGAACGTATTGTTTGAACTGGTCACGAAATTAAAATAATTGACACTGGTGGAATTGAAATTGAAAACAGACCATTTCAAGAACAAATTCAAATACAAGCTAAAATCGCTATTGAAGAAGCTGATGCGATCATCTTCTTATTTGATGGAACTAGTGAAATTACAAATGATGACTTATTCATTATGAACATTTTACGTAGATCTAAAAAGCCAATCATTGCTGTAGCTAACAAACTCGAAGACACACAACAATTTGATTACTCTTGATATAGTTTAGGGGTTGATCACATTTATCCAATTTCAGCTCTTCATGGAGAAGGGATCGGGGATGTTTTAACTAAATGTATTGAAGTTTTAGATTATTCGGACCCTGAAGAAATCGATGCATTTAATTTAGCTATTATTGGAAAACCTAACGCAGGTAAATCTTCACTTTTAAACAATTTAGCTAAAGAGGAGCGTTCAATTGTTTCAGATATTGCTGGTACAACTCGTGATTCAGTTACATCATTAATTGATATTGATGGAAAAACATACAATGTTATTGATACTGCCGGTATAACTAAGAAGTCAAAATTAGTTGAATCAGTTGATCACTATGCACTTATGCGTGCTATGAACTCACTTTCAGAAGCTGATTTATCACTTATCGTTATTGACGCTTCACAAGAAGAAGTTTCACACTTTGATTCAAGAATTATTGGTTATGCATTAGATAATGAAAAACCAGTTATCATTGTAATTAACAAGTGAGACTTAATCGAAAAAGAAACAAACACAATGGCTGAATATGAAAAAAGACTTAGAAATAAATTCCACTTTGTTCCATGAGTTCCATTTGTATTTATTTCAGCTAAATACAATCAAAGATTAAACAAACTTTATGACACAATTAACTTAGTTAGAACAAACTTAGAACGTCAAATCAAACCATCATTATTATCAAACTTGATCTTAGAAACTCAAATTATTCAACCTGCTATTCCATTCAATGGTGGTAGATTAAATATCTACTTTGCAAGACAAGAAAAAGCAAAAATTCCTACATTCACTTTCTTTGTTAACAATAAAAAATACTTACACTTCTCATATCAAAGATTCCTTGAAAATCAATTGCGTCAAACATTTGATTTTAGAGGTTGTCCTATTAAAATGAACTTCAAAAACAAGAAAGATGCTATTGAATAATTAAAAACCATGCATATGATTTCGATCATATGCATTTTTTTAAATTAGAATATTTTTAACTTTTTTCTTTGTTTTTTAGAATAGCAATTAGAAGATTGAATGCTAATTTAATTTTATTAGTGCTTGAAGCTACTCTTATAAGTTATTTAAGTAAATATGTCTTGAAATCACTGATTTAAAAGCATTATTTTTATCAGTACCCATATTGGTATTATGAATTTTAAGTAACCTTTTAATTTTTCATTTAATTTTGTTACTACCCTTGCCATTATGAGGAGTTACAGCTAACGGAGGAGACACTTCTAGTGTTGCTAGTACTGGTGTGGGTGCTTTGATTCTTGTTTCACTTTTAATGGGTGGAATTAGTTTAAATTTATTTATTATCCAAATCATTGATACAGTTTGAATTTGAAAAATGAACAAAGCTGTTGCAATTTTATACATAGTTATATTTTCCTTCCCAATTTGTACAATTATTGGAGCATCAATAGCTATTCATGAAAAACTATTCTAATAATTATTAGATAAGATGAATTTAATGGATGATTGAATGACAGTCATACATTTTTTATCGAAACACAAAACTCTCTTAACAAAGCAAGAAAACAAAATTGAAATAAAAAAGATAGCTTGATGCTATCCCTGAATAAATTAATTAACCTTCTTAATATCTTTTCATAAATAAGGGAATCTTTTCGGTGTATTTTCTAATTTCTTAATTGAGACAATGTAATTTTCTCTATCAATATTCTCATCAATAAAAGGCCTTATTGAATATTGAACTTTAACATCTTTCAAAACGCTCTTTGCGTCATTAAGTTCTTCAATAGCTTTTTTACCTTTTAATAAAGATAATGAACCATTAACTTTAACTAAGTGTAAAGCGGCCATACTTAAAGCTTTTACAGTTGCTACAGCTCTTGCTGTAACAACATCGTATTGATTAGTTTCCTTTACATCTTCAGCTCTATATTTGTAAACAGTTACATAATCTGATAAATTTAACTTCTCAATAACTTCATTTAAGAAGTTAACTCTTTTTAAAAGTGGTTCATATATAACTACTTTGTTTTTAGGCTTTGATAACACATATGGAATTGATGGGAAACCTGCTCCAGCTCCAATGTCTAAAATAGTTCCACTTTGTAAGTCTTTAGTGATTTCAATCATAAATACTAAAGATTCGTAAATACCTTCATTTCAAAGTCTTTCATCTGAAAAACCAGTTAAATTCATAACTTTATTTTTCTCTTCAATTAGATTAACATAAGCTTCAAATAAACTAAAATCTCAGTTATTTTTAATGCATAATTCTCTAACAAGTTCTTTACTTCTCATCATTGTATTTATTTATTTGTTCCTTTATTTCTGCGTATACATTTGTAATGCTTCCACCATTTAGAGATGCATTAATCACTTTTGCTATAAATTCTCCTAATGAAACAATTTGTAATTTTGAGTATTTTTCTAGTAACTCATAGTTATCAATACTGTCTGTAACGATAACTTTTTCAATGTTAGGGTCGTTTTCAAAAATATCAAACCCTTTTGAAAACACACCGTGTGTTGCAACAACAATAATTTTATTAGCACCATTATCTTTTAATGTTTGTACTGCTTTTTTAATTGTTCCACCTGTATCAATAATATCGTCTACAATAACCGCATTTTGACCTTTGATATCACCGATAATACCCATTACTTCAGTTTGATTATCAGCATTTCTTCTCTTGTCAATAATTGTAATTTTAATTGTGTTTGCTATCAATTCAGCAAGTTTTCTAGCTCTTACAGTTCCACCGTGGTCTGGAGATACAACCGTGAATGATGTATTAAGTTTTTTTAGCGCTAATGCAAGTGGATATTGTGCTCTTAAATCATCAACAGGAATATCAAAGAACCCTTGAATCGAAGGGTTATGTAAGTCAACACAAATCATTCTAGTAGCACCTGCTACTTGAAGTAAATTAGCAACTAATTTAGCTCCAATCGGTTGTCTTCCTGATGCTTTTCTATCTTGACGAGCATATCCATAGTAGCTTAAGCATACATTGATCGAACCTGCGCTTGCTCTTTTAAGTGAGTCAATAAATAACAATAATTCCATTAAATTATCATTTACAGGTTTTGACGTTGAAGCAATGATGTAAACATCTTTGTTTCTAACAGTTTCTTCAGCTACTCACATGGCTTCACCATCAGTATAAACTGTTCTTGTTGCTTTTGAAAGTGGTATATTAACAAGTTCAGAAATCTTTTTTGCTAATTTTTCTGAATTATGCATACCAAAAATAACTGTTTGATCTTTATTCATTTTTCCTCATTTATATTTTACCCTTTTTGTCGCTTTATTATTTAAATAAAAATATTAAAAAAATACTTTGTTTTATTTTTTCTGTGTTATAATATACAAGCAAAAAGAAATGCCCAGGTGGTGGAATGGTAGACACAAGGGACTTAAAATCCCTCGGTAGCAATACCGTGCTGGTTCAAGTCCAGTCCTGGGCACCAAAAAATGTGCGTCCTTAGCTCAGCAGGTAGAGCAAATGGCTTTTAACCATTGGGTCAGAGGTTCGAATCCTCTAGGACGTACCATTTCAAGAAATTGACCAAGGAACCTTAAAAGGTTCTTTTTTTATTACTTTTTTTACTTTTACAGTAGTGAGCTAATCATATAAGTAAAAAATCAATTTCTTTAATTTATAAAAAAGAGCAAGAAAAAACCAACTATTTCTAGTTGGCAAAAATAAGGTCATCTTTATGAAATGGTGCGAACGAATGGACTTGAACCATCGACCTCACGATTATCAGTCGTGTGCTCTAACCAGCTGAGCTACGCTCGCATAAATGCACTTCTATTATAGCATAAAACTATAAAAACAGAAGTACAAAATATTATTAATTTTATTAACGTTTTGAGAATTGTCTTGCACGACGTGCTGCACGTAAACCTGGTTTTTTACGTTCTTTAGCACGAGCATCTCTTGTAAGCATTCCGGCTACTTTTAAAGCTGAACGATATTCAGGGTTAGCTTCTAATAAAGCACGTGCAATACCTAATCTAATAGCACCTGCTTGACCACTAAGACCACCACCACTTACGTTTACACTAACATCAAATGTTCCAAATGTATCTGTTAAAACAAAAGGTTGGTTAGCATCTTTTAAGTAAATGTCAGATGTTAAGTATTCTCTAGCATCACGGTTGTTAATAACAAATTTACCTTTACCTGGTGTTAATCTAACACGAGCAACTGAAGATTTTCTTCTTCCTAATCCACGGTACATAACTGTTTCTTTAGCCATAATTATTTAACCTCTAATCTTTCTGGTTGTTGAGCTTCGTGTTTGTGGTTTGGTCCAGCATACACAAATAAACTACGACGTTGTTTGTTTCCTAATTTTGTGTGAGGAATCATTCCACTTACTGCTTTTTCAATTAAAGCTGTAGGTCTTTTAACTCTTAATTTTGCTGCTGTAATGCTTTTTAATCCACCTGGGTATCCTGAGTGTGAGTAGTAAATTTTGTTTTCTTCTTTTTTAGCTGTTAAAACTACTTTTTCTGCATTTACGATGATAACAAAGTCACCCATATCTGCGTTAGGTGTAAATGTAGGTTTGTTTTTCCCTCTTAAAATTGATGCAACTTGAGCAGCTAAACGCCCTAATACTTGTCCTTCAGCATCAATAACATATCATTTTTTGTTAGCTTGTTGAGTATTAACTATTGTTGTTTGTCTCACGCTATCCTCCTATATACGTTAATAATAAAAAATTTATCTCGGTTTATAAATTTATAAATTGCTTATTTATTATACCACATAAGTTTTTTTATACTCATTTTTTTACATATGGTTTGTTATGTTTTTTAGACCTATAGTCTAGGTATTTTATATATTTTCTTAATTAATTTTATTAATCAATTTTTATTTGCGATAACATGAAAATTGCTGCTGTTTCTGCTCTTAAAATTCTTGAACCTAATGAAACAACTTTTACATTATTTTTTGCAGCTAAATTGATTTCTTCATCTGAAAAACCACCTTCAGGTCCGACTAGGAAAATAACATCACTATCAATTGGTTGTGGTAAATTTGATGAAATATCAATTTTTTCATGCGCTATATATTTATTTTGAATTGGTAGATTTAACACTTGTTTTAATGTCATTAATTCGGTTAAAACTGGAATTTTATTTCTAAATGATTGCTCAGCTGCATTTTGCAAAATAGTTTTAAATCTTTCATATTTTGAGCTAAATTTATTAAATTTAAGCAAGTCATGATTTGTGTATTGAGTTTTTAGTGGAATTATTTTTGTAACTCCTAGTTCTGTAGCTTTTTGTAGCGCTCATTCAAAACGATCTAACTTAATTACAGCCATCGCAAGAACAACTTCGTATTTATGTTCATGATTTTGTTCTATTTTTTTAATTATTTTCGCTGCATTATTATCTAATACACATTCATAAAATTCTTCATTATAAACACAAATAAAAGGTTTTGTGTCTATTCTGATAACTTGAAGATGTTTTAATGTTTCTTTTGATAAAACAAAAGAGTCGTTGTTTTTCTCTGTTACAAAAAATCTATTCATAATTAGCTATCTTGCATAATTTCTTCATATTCTTCAAGAGAACCTCTGAATAAGAAGCTCTTTGTAGGTGATTGAAGTTCTAAAATAACATCAGCACATTGGTTAACAAATGCTCTGTTATATGTTGTGAAAATTGCTCCACCCTTGAAGTTTTTAACACCTTCAATAACTGAGTCAATACTTTCAGCGTCTAAGTGATCTAATGGTTGGTCTAAGATGATAAAGTTAGATTCAAGAAGCATCATTCTTGAGAACATTAATCTAGCTTTTTCTCCCCCACTAGTTACTTTAACTTTTTTGAATACTGAATCATTACTAAATAACATACGACCTAAGAACCCACGCATTCTAGCATCATCATTTTCTCTGTTTTCTTTTTCTTTATTTTCAAGTGGTCACTTAGAAATTCATTCAAGAATGTTTTCATCTGTATCAAAGTATTTACTATTTTCATTAGGGAAGTATGAAGGCGTAATTGTTTGTCCTCATTCAACTGTTCCTGAAGTTGGTTTACTAATTCCAAGTAAACATTCTAATAATTTTGTTTTAGCAATGTCATCTTCTCCAACAATAACCATTTTTTCACCTGGTTTCAATGAGAATGATACGTTTTCAAATAAAGTTTCACCTTTATCATTTTTATATGTTAAACCTTCAACATTTAAAATTTGTTTACCATGATCACGGTTCATTTCTCAACGAACGAATGGATATTTTCTATTTGAAGGTTTAATTTCATCAAGTGAAATTTTTTCAAGAGCTTTCTTACGTGATGTAGCTTGTCTTGATTTAGATGCATTAGCACTGAAACGTGCGATGAATTCTTTAAGTTTTTCTATTTGTGCTTCTTTTTTAAGATTTGATTGCTTCATCATTTCTCTAGCTAACTCTGAACTTTGTTTTCAGAATGAATAGTTACCTGTGTAAATTTTTGCTTCATTGTAATCGATGTCAACAATATGTGTACAGATAGCATCTAAGAAGTCACTGTCGTGACTAACTACAATAACAACATTAGGGTAGTCGATCAAGAAGTTTTCAAGTCATCTAATACTTCTAAGGTCTAAGTGGTTAGTTGGCTCATCCATAATTAAAATATCAGGATTTCCAAATAATGCTTTTGCTAAAAGAACCTTGATTTTTTGATTAGCTGTAAGCTCTCTCATTGGGGCTTCTCATTTTTCTTTAGGTATATGTAAGTTACTTAAAAGTTCTTGCGCATCATTTTCTGCTATTCATCCACCTAACATACCATATTTTTCTTCTAAATCAGCTGCTCTTTCATAATCTTTATCAGTTGCATCAGGGTTCATATAAATTGCATCTTTTTCTTCTTTGATTTTGTATAAATCAGTGTTCCCCATAATTACAACTTCAGTAACATTGTAATCATCATATGCATTATGATCCTGGCTTAATACCGAAATACGTTTGTTTTTCTCGATAACAATATTTCCACCTGATGGTTCAATGTCACCTGCAACTATTTTTAAAAATGTTGACTTACCAGCACCATTAGCACCGATAATTCCATAAGTGTTACCTTCTGTGAATTTTAAGTTTACGTTTTCAAATAATTTTTTATCACTAAAAATCTTGCTTAAATTTTGAACTTCAATCATATTTAGCTCCTTTGTTTTAATTAACAATATATAAATTAATGATTTATATATTTTATATTATTTTGAATAAAAAAACCTTCAAATTGAAGGCAGTACACATCTAAGTTTTCACTTCGATGTCGGCTCCTAAAAATAATACCATAAAAATAAAAATCACATAGCAAATTTGCTATGTGAAAGATAAATTATTTTTTGAATTCTGTAATAACTTCTTCACTGTATTCTCTGAATTTGTTTGCAACTGGATGTAATGTGTAGTAGTTTTTAACAATAACTTCTTCAACTACTTGTTCTGTAGATACTCTAACTGCTTCTTCTACTCTTTCTTCAACTTGTTCACAGTTACATTCACCTACGCAGCATGTTTGTTTTTCTTGGTCACAGTTACATTCACCTACGCAGCATGTTTGTTTTTCTTCTTCAAATCCACATTCTTCTTTAGCTAATGCTGATGAGCTGTAAACAACTTCTGCTTCTCTTTTAACCATATTAGCGTTTCTGTTTGCTAAGCAGTGTCCACCACATCTGTGTCCACCAACAGGTTCTATAATATTTTCTTCACGTGTTAAGTCTGATTCAACGTAAACGTATTCTTCTTTAGGTTCTTCTTTTACTTCTGAATATACAACTGTTTCTTTTTCTTCTACTGGTTGTTCTTCTTCAACTACAGTTTCTTCTACTAATAATTCTTCGTTTTTAACTTCTTCAACAATTGACATTTGTTCAACGTGGTATTTTCCTCCTAAACAAGGACATGATAAGCAAACACATTGAATTCTTGGTGATTTACATACTTTACAATTTCCATCTAATTTAACTTCTAATTCTACTTGTGCCATAAGGATCTCCTTTTATTTTCAAACTATTTAGATTTAATAAATTTATGATTTTGAACAATTTTTATTTATGTTTTACATAAACATTGATATTTAGCCTTGGTCTTTGTGGTTGTCTTCTTTTTGGTGCAAGAGCTACTGAACGACTAATTTTATGTTCATTATCTTTAATATAAGCAATATTACTACAATTATAAAGTTTATTATCAAGATTTCTAGCAATATTTTTATTAGTTTTATTACTTTGTTTTTTAACTTTTTTTGGTTTTTCATCTAATCTAACCACTTCTTGATTTTGTAGTTGATTTTCAACCGGAACTTCAATTGGTTCACTAGCTGCTTGAGCTAATTTTTCTTGCTCAGCTTTCTTTTGTTGCTCTAGCTCTTCCATTCTTTTCTTAATTAACTCGTAAGTTTCAATAACAACTCTTTCTTGCTCTTCAATTGATTTGTATGGATCAATTCTGAATGATGAAAGAATTTGTTGGAATATTGGGTCAGCTTTCATTTGTTTTGTGAATAATGTCTTCATTCCAATTCTGTCTGAGAAGACTTTTAAAAGCACTCCATAAGCAATATCGTCAATCATTTTGTAGAAAGCTTTTGTCCCTTCCTCTGTATAAATTTGGTAAGGGTTCTTTTGTGAATATTGAGCTAAGTTAACGTTTGAACGTAATTTGTCCATTAAGTTGATGTGACTTTGTCATTTTTCATCTAATGTACCTAAAATAAGTGCTCTTAAGTGTCTTATTAACTCTTCTTCTGAAGTGTTTTCTATTGCATTCTTTTCTCAATCTTGATAAATTGAAAGAATAATGTTAGCAATATATTCTGGTAAATCTGTTTCGTGAACTTTTGAAATGTCAATAATATCAAAGTGGAATTTAATGAATTTACCAATGTTTTCATTTAAAAAGTCTACAAGAGCTTCATAATGATAAACATTATTATGCAATCTATACTCACCACTTCTAACAATTGATCTAGCAGCAGATGCTATCATTCTTTGAACGATAAACACTATGTCACTGCTGTATAAGATTAAATCACGTTGCGCATAAATTAAGTCACGTTGTTGTCTAATAACGTCGTCATAATTTAAAACTGATTTACGTGAGTCATAGTTGAAACCTTCAATTTTCTTTTGAGCGTGATTGAAAGCAAATCTAAGTTGTTTATTAGTAACTTCTTTGTCACCATCTTTTGAGTAAGCTTCTCTGAAACTTTCATAGTTTGCAAAACGTTGCATTAATTGATCATCAATAGAAATAAAGAATTTACTTGTACCGACATCTCCTTGACGCCCTGAACGTCCTCTTAGCTGGTTATCAATTCTTCTTGATTCAGCTTTATCTGTTCCTAAAACGTATAATCCACCAAGTTCTAAAGCTTCAGGTGTAGGCTTAATGTCAGTTCCACGACCAGCCATATTTGTGGCAATAGTAACTGATTTAACTTCACCAGCATGTGAAATAATTTCAGCTTCAGATGCATTTTGTTTAGCATTTAAAACTCTATGAGGAATTGCTCTATGTGTTAAAAGTCTATGAATAATTTCTGAATCTTCAATTTGAGCAGTACCAACTAAAACTGGCTGACCTTTTTTGTAAAGTT
Organism: Mycoplasma sp. 2248; assembly: GCF_034863245.1. Lineage (NCBI taxonomy): Bacteria > Bacillati > Mycoplasmatota > Mollicutes > Mycoplasmatales > Mycoplasmataceae > Mycoplasma > Mycoplasma sp. 2248. Next base: position 51,025 of record NZ_JAYFFC010000002.1, on the reverse strand, counting down.
CTTCAATTTTGTCAGCAACTGCATTTCATTTTGCTTTAGCAGTTGCAAAAATTGAATCAGGTTCATCAACACGAACAATTGGTTTATTTGTAGGAACAACATTAACTCTCATATTGTAGATATCAATGAATTCTTGCTCTTCAGTTTTTCCTGTACCGGTCATTCCACAAAGCTTTTTGAACATTCTGAAAAAGTTTTGATAAGTAATGGTTGCTAAAGTTTTTGTTTCAGGTTCCACTTCAACCATTTCTTTAGCTTGGATAGCTTGTTGAAGCCCTTCCGAATAGCTACGTCCATCCATTATACGACCAGTGAATGCATCAACTAATTCGATTTTTCCTTCACGGACAATGTACTCAACATCAATACGCATAATTTTATGTGCTCTTAATGCGTTTTGGATTAAGTGAACATTTTCAGAGTTTTCAATTTTATAAAGTCCATCAGTTTTGTAAAACTCATTAGCTTTAGCAATCCCTGAGTGTGTTAGTGCTACAGCTTTTGACTCTTCATCAACTATGTAATCTTCAGGACCAAGAGTTCTAACGAATTGGTCAGCAGCAAAGTAAGCTGCTGTATCATCTTTTTCACCACCTGAAATGATAAGAGGTGTTTTAGCTTCATCGATTAAGATTGAGTCAACCTCATCGATTAAACAGAACTGAAGTCCTCTTTGAACCTTGTTATTCTTATTTGAGACCATATTATCTCTTAAGTAATCGAACCCAAGTTCAGAGTGAACTGAATAAGTAATATCAGCTGCATAAGCTTTTCTTTTATCATCCTCATTCATTTGTGCTTTATTAATACCTACAGTAAGTCCTAAGAAATTAAACACAGCACCCATTTCGGTTGCATCACGTTCAGTTAAGTATTCGTTAACTGTAGATACAATCGCACCTTTACCTAAAAGGGCATTCAAGTAAACTGGAGCAATAGATGTAATTGTTTTACCTTCACCAGTTTTCATTTCAGCTACTGAACCTAAATCTAAAAGTAATCCACCTAATATTTGAACGTCATAAGGTCTTTTACCTAAAACTCTCTTTGTTGCTTCTCTAGCTACTGCAAAAGCATCATTTCGAATGTCTTCTAATGAATAACCTTTTTCTAATAGCTTTTTAAAGTATTCTGTTTTAGATTTAAGTTCTTCATCTGTAAACTTAGAAACTATGCTTTCAAGCTGATTAATTTTCTTTAAAGCTTTCTCAGCAATACGCATTTCTGATGTTTTGAAGTCTAATAATTGTTTTCAACTTTTCATAAGTTCAATTATACTTTTTTATTTATAAAATAAAAAAGACCTATTAACTTTTATGAGTTGAATCGGTCTTTTTGACTTTTAATACTATGTGCGTGATGAAAAAGTAATTTTCAGGTTAATAATTATTGTATGAATATTTAGTTAAAAATAAAGTTTTACACCATTTATTTTTAACGTTTTTTAGATATAAAAATTAAACTAGAAATCATAATCTTGTTTGTAGTTATTTGCTAATGTAAATTTTCGTTTCGGCAGTTTAATTTTCTCGGCAAGCACAGATCTCCTATACTCATAATAAAACATTTCAGGTTTTAATTCAATATTACTAAGTTTTCACATACCATCACCACATAATAACATTGCTAAATAAATATCCATTTTCTTAGTTTTTGATTTCTTTAAAAATTTAATTTTAATATGCATTCAAGGAAATAACACTGAAGATATGTCCACTCTAACTGAAGGCCACACTGTTTTAAATTTTGTCTTTTCATTTATTAAAAAATGAACTTCGGAATGAGCATTTAGAATTAAATTATCATATAAATTTTCATCGGATAATCTTGCATTCTTACTTGAATATTCTGGTATTAAGTAATTTATATAATCATCCAAATATGATTTTAGATTACCTGATATTCAAAGACCGAAAAGTGAAGAACCCTCACATAGTAAAATAATAGAAGCAGGTAATCCTGTGTAGAAACAGAAACTAGTGATAGTATTTATTTTAGCAAAATAAATGCATGCCAAAATTATCGAAATAATTGTGTGTATAGCTGATATTGTGATGATTACAAGAAAAACGATTAATAATACCTGTTCGAATTTCAATCTTTTAAGAAATTTTTCTTTTAAGTAATCAAAAATTTCAGGACGTATTTTCGTGCCTGAATCAATTAATCGTATAATGTCAAACAGTTTATGTCATATAAATCTCATTTTTCCATCTATCAGTCAGGATAGATAATAAATAATCATTAATATCATTCTTGATTCCTTTTCTTAATATTTAAATAATATCACCTGTTCCATAAAATAATTAAAAATAAATAGTTATTGAATGTTAAGTAAAAAGAGAGCTCATCGAGCTCTCAAAGTTATCTAATATCCTAAACTAGTTTTATTAATCACATTTTGTTTATAAACTCATTTTAAAAATGGATAAATTGCTATTGAAATTATCACTAAAACACCTCATTCAACCAGCATATTTACTCAAATTAATGTTAATCAAACCGATGGTGATGTTACTTCTTTTATGCCTATGAATTGAATTCCGATAAAAATAAAAATCGAAACAAATAATGTATTGGCAGCAAAAATTAAGAAAGCAAAAATTGTGCTTGTGAATATATTGAATTTACCTATTTTAAAGCATAAATAATATGCCCCTACTAAAAATAAAGCTAAAGCGATTCTTGGTACAAATGAATATAAGATGTTATTGAAAATTGGATAACCCAAAACAATCGAACCTATTCAAGATCAAAATCCAAATGACAGCGTGCTTCATAAAGTTCCAATCATACCTAAATGAATTGATGCAATTAAAATAACAATTGGAACAGTTGTTATTGATATAACACCAATCGTAATATAGCCTGTGTAAGGTGTAAAAGTTAAAATTACAATAATTGCCATATACATAGCTAAGTAAGCTATGTTTTTTATTGTGAAAAGATTTTGTTTGCGTTTATGTATAGTTTGTTGTTGTTTATTTGAATTTGCAATTCATATTAATTCTTTATTAGAGCAAGAATTATGATTTTGTGAATTATGTAGTTCCATAAATTAAGAAAAGAAAAATTCAGCTTAATTACTGAATTTAACACTTAAAATTTCAATCATGTATTTTGTTTGTGCATCAACTTCGACAACATCACCAGCTACATGTCCCATCATTGCTACTGCAAGTGGACTTTTGTTTGAAATTTTATTTTCAAATGGGTTTGTATCGTGTGTACCCATAATTGTAACTTCTTTAACTTGATTTGTGTCTTTTTTAACAAATTGAACTGTTGTACCAATTCCGACTGTGTTTTGTGTTGACTCATCTTTAGCTTCAATAATTTTTGCATTATCTAAAATTTGTTCTAATTCGCTAATTCTACCTTCAACAGCACCTTGTCTATCTCTAGCTGCATCATATTCAGCATTTTCAGATAAGTCCCCTTGTGCTCTAGCTTCTTTTAAGGCAGCTTGAACAGCAGGTCTTTCAACATTAACTAAATGTTCGTATTCTTTTTTATATCTATCGTAAGTTTCTTGCGATAGGTAAACAACACCTTTTAATTCTTCATTGTTCATAATCATTCTCCTTATGTTATTTTGAGAAAAGTTAATTTAATTATATTTTATTTTAGTCTGATTTTATCTTTTTACTATAAAAAGAAATTTAGAACTTAAAAATGATACTTCATATGGGATTGAAGACATTCTAAGTAATGAAATTAATCTTTTAATTTCAGATCTTTTTGCATTATCAAAACTAATAATACACATACCTTTTTGCATCTTGTGAACATACTTATCATATAAGTCATTTACATCTTGCTCAGTACGTAAAATCGCAACAAAATCTAATTCTTGATCTTTATATTCTATTATTCCTTTACCAGCTTCATTACCAAAATTCTCTTTAACTTTATCATATAAGTCTTTATTTAAACTTGAGTTTAAATAATAAATATTTGATTTTGTTTTTGAGTCAATCGCAACTATTGGGAACATATCTTTTTCATCGATAATTAAACAATTTTGATAATGATTTTGATAAATTGTATTAATAATACCTTCAATGTCTAAATCATTTGCTTTTGATTTTAGGAAGTCTTTAATATCAAAAGGTAATACACCAAGTTCACTACGTAAAGATTCAATTTGAACCAGCGCTTCAGCATGTGCTTTTGCTAAATATTTTTTACGAATCTTTCTTGAGTAAATATTTAACGCAATGTAAATAGCAATACCTAAAACAAACACAACTATTGCAGATACCATTAAAATCGTTCTTGTTGTTTCGTTCATTATTTACCTCATTTATGTTTGTAGTAATCTAAATAATCATTAAGTATGATTTGTGCTGCAAGTTTATCTTTATGATCTTTTCTTTTCTTTCTAGTTAAACCGGCTTCAATCATAGTCTCATGGGCTTTTTTAGTTGAATATTGTTCATTAACCAATAAAACAGGTAAGTTAAATTTTTCTTCAAGTTGCTTTTTGAAATCTTCAACCATTAAAGTTCTATCACTCTTATCTCCACTAATTTTAAGTGGGTAACCAAGCACTATTCCATCAATTTTGTTTTTATAAACTTCGTTAATGTAGTAGCTAATTCTGTCAAGAGCTTGGGTAAATTTATATTCTTCGAATTTAAAGTTTTCTAATCCTGATGCAATGATTTCACTTTCATCAGTGATTGCAATTCCACAACTTTTAGTTCCTAAATCTAGACCTATTTTTCTCATGTAATCTCTTCTAATGCAGCAATTAAGTTATTAGCAGTTGCGACTTTACCCATAGATAAGATAGCGTTTCCACCACCACGTCCATTAAGTTTTGCAAATAATTGTTGTGCAATAGCATTTGAATTGTATTCTTTTGAAGCTACAACAATCATTGGATTAGTTTCATCGTTTGATGTAAGCACAACTAAAATGTCATTGTATTTTTCTCTTAATGTAGAAGCTACTGTTTTAATGTTTGATTTATCAACTGTTTGATTTAAGTAAACTTTGTTTCCATTTATTGTTAAAACTTCAATTGAGTCATAATCAAATTCAAATGAATTTTGTAAATTTTTTTGAATTTGCTTATTGTCTTCTTTAAGTTTTTCAATTGCTTCTTCTAAGTAGTCAATTGCTTCTTCTTTTACAGTAGGAATATTTAAATCAAAGTTGTATGAAGCTTGTAGCTTAGTGTTTTTGTCAATTAATTTTTCTGCTTCAATAATTAATTTGTCAATTTCTTCATCTAAAAACTCATCAACTAAAGCATTTGATGAAATAGCTCTAATTCTATATACACCAGCTGCTTTCTTATCAACGTCTGTAATTTTGAAGTTTTCTAATTTAGCTGTATTTGACAAGTGAGTACCTCCACATAAGTCAGCTGTAATATTGTCAAATTTAACAATTCTTACATTTAATGGGTTCATATATTCTTGTTCTTCAAGAGTCATAATTGCACCCATTTCTTTAGCTTGGTCTGTTGTCATATTCAAGTAATGTCTTACAGCGTCCATCTTAATGTACTTACGAACTAAGTTTTCGATTGCTCTAATTTCTTCTTTTGTAGGTCTTGTATCAGCTGGTAAATCAAATGTTAAACGTTCTTCATTGTTATTTGAACCTAATTGTTTAATTTGATTTCCTAAAACACTTCTAAGTGCACTGAATAATAAGTGTGTTCCAGAGTGGTTTCTTTCAAGACCTAGTCTAATTGTTTCGTCAACAAAGCACTCTACCGGTAAGTTTTTAACAATTTTTCCTTCAACTTTGTGAATGTGGTTTCCAAATTTATCTTTGAAAACATCTAAGATTAAAATTGTATTTGTACCTTGTTTTATGTAACCACGGTCGTGTTTTTGTCCACCACTAGTTGCATAAAAAGGAGTTCTATCAAGCACAACATATGAAATTCCGTTAGCTTGCTCAATTTCTTTTTCAGTATCTAGTAAGTATAAAATGTTTGAAACTGATTTTGTGTGTTCATAACCAATAAATTCATCAACTTTTGATTTGATTAAAGTTAATGAGTTGATTACTTTATCCATTCCTGAAACTTTTATTCCTTTACTCATTTCAGCGTGTTTTTGTTTTGCTGCTTCAAAAGCTTTATAATCAATTTGGATATTTTGTTGAGCTAAAATTTCTGCAGTTAATTCAACAGGGAAACCATATGTTTCGAATAATTTAAATGCAATGTCTCCTGGGAAAACTTTTAAATCTTCAACAATAAAGTCAGATAGAATTTGTTTTCCGTTTTCAATAGTTTTAGCAAAAGTTAATTCTTCATCTTCAATAACTTTTTTAATTGGATTTACATCATATTCAAAAGGTAATGTTTCTTTAATCACATCAACAAGTTTGTATAAGAAAGGTTCGTGAATATTTAATTGCATAGCTTTGTAAACACTACGTCTAATTAATCTTCTTAAAATGTAACCTCTACCAACATTAGATGGTTTAGCACCATCAGCAATAGCATTAGTTACTGTTCTCATGTGATCGGCAATAACTTTAAAATATGAGTTCAATAAAGTTTGATCTTTATCATTTACAAAGTAATTGTTTGTATCATATCTATAATTTGTGAATTTCTCGATTTCGTGAATAATAGGTAAAAATAAGTCAGTATCAAAGTTTGTAGGTGCATCTTGCATAATTGAGACAATTCTTTCTAATCCAGCACCAGTATCAATATTTTTTTGCTTTAATTCTGTATATTCACCTTCACCATTTGAGTTATATGTTGAAAACACAATGTTTCAGATTTCAATGTATCTGTCATTTTCAATGTCTTCTTTAAGTAACTCGATTCCTCTTGAATCATACTTCTCACCACGATCATAGAAAATTTCTGTGTTAGGACCACAAGGACCTGAACCAACTTCTCAGAAGTTAGTATCTTTACCACCTGGTATCATGTGTGATTCGTCAAAACCGTGAGCCATTCAGTAATTTTTAGTTTCTAAATCTTCATAGTAGTATGTGAAATATAATCTGTCTTTATCAAGTTTTAGAACATCTAATAGAAACTCAACAGCAAAATTAATAGCTTCTTTTTTAAAGTAATCTCCAATTGAGAAGTTTCCTAACATTTCAAAGAATGTATGATGTCTAGCTGTAATACCAACATTTTCGATGTCATTTGTTCTAATTGCTTTTTGTGAGTTAGTTAATCTTTTTGCAGGAGCTTCTTTTTTACCTGAAAAGTAATCTTTCAAAGTTGCAACACCACTATTGATTCAAAGTAATGATGGGTCATTTTGAGGAACTAAACTTTTTGAAGGCACAACAAAGTGTCCTTTAGATTCGAAAAACTTTAATCATGATTCTCTAATTTGTTTTGAATTCATACTTACCTTCCTTATGTTCTTTTATTTCTTTGAAATAAAAGTAAAAATATTACTAAATTATATTAAAAAGATTTTTAAACAGTTTAAATTTTCAATTTGTTTTAATGAATATCCTTATTTTCATTTTTATTACTAAAACATCTTGTAAACTACGTTAAAAGTTTTAATTGTAGATTTGAATTCAAAATAATTAGCACAAAATTTTCTTAATTTCAATTAATTAAAATAACCAAGTTAAATTCTATAAAGTGTAAAATTATATTAATTAGGAGAAATATGAAATTAAAAACAAAAAATATTTTTAAATTATTAACATTAACTGGTGCGATTTCATCAGTAACAGGAACTATTGCATGTTCTCAAGAAGCACCAAAAGAACCTAAACCAGGCAATCCGATTGCAAACCCAGGTGACACAGATCAAACAATTGCTAAAAAAGAGGAATTATTGGATTTCTCAAAATCACTCACCGATACTACAATGGCGCTTACACCAAATCTTTTCAATAACTATGCCAATTTAGTCAAATCGCTAACAAATGCAGATATTAATGATAATTCTGAGAATTACGTGGAAGCTCTAAAAATTAAAGACCAAATAGCAAAAAACTTACAAGATGTCAAATCATTAGAAGAAGGTAAAAAAGAGGTTGAAGGAATCACCTTTTCAAATATCCCTCTAACAAATGAAGTTATCTTATTAATTGAAAAGACAAAAAAATATGTGACTTCAAAATATCAATCTTCAATCGAAAAGCTAAATAGTGCCAACATAAAAGAATTAGACGATTTTGAACTAGATAAGCTGATTGCTTTAACCTCTTATGCGTTGAAATTGACTAGTTCATCATTTGATAACATGTATCCGATAGTTATGAAGGTTATTAGAGATAAATATATCTTACTTAATAGAATGGATATAAATTCTTTAAATGATCTATTTACAAATTTAAAGGATCAGGAGCAAGTTAAACAATTCTTTCTTGCTGCAATAACGGAATTATATGAATCTTTTGATGATACTGATAAAACTGTTAAAGCATCACAGAATAATTCTCTTCTTTTTCCATTTTTGAATTATTCTAATACGGAATCTGATATTCAAACTGAAAGAAGATCGCATATCGAAACCTATGGAATGGCAGAAACAATTGTTGATATTTCTCAATTAGCAAATTCTGTAATAAATAATCCTGAAACGCTTGATTCATTAGGAACTGAGAAAAAAGATGAAATCTTAACTTTCTTAAAAGAAATAAATAATAAACATAAGGGTAATACCAATTTGAACTTATATACAATCGGCCAAATGCTTAATAACAATGCTATAAAGATTGAAAAAAACATAATAGTTAACATTGTATGAGCTATGTTTCTTCAAAAAGATGAAACTACAACAATGTTGAAGTCAATCATTAATGAATTTACCGATTTCTTTTTAAAGAAACAAAACAATACTGTTTTAGGACTTAAATACGAAATTCCAGAAAAACAAATACCTATTTTCCTAAACGAAAATTACACTGCAATTATGGAGGAAGCATTTAAAGATAAAAAAGTTTCATATGTTTATGCACCATATGTTGAAAAAATTGGGAAAGATTCATTAAATACAGAAGATATTAGAAATGTATTTTTACCAAAGGCAACTTATTTAGGTGAAAATGCAATTAGACATCAATTGTTAGCAGAATTTGCAAATACAGTTCCAGAAAGCTTTAAAAAACAAATTAAACTTAATGAGAATACTTATGTATCTGTGGATAGTGAAGCAACTGATGTACAAATAACTTCAGATAAGCCGCTTTATTTTGTAAATGGTTTATTCAAGAGCAATGAAAATATCAATACAGTTACAATTACTTCAACACAACCAGTTTATGTTTCAGAAGAAATGTTTAAACACAGTACACTTAGATCAATAACAATTCAAGCACCTGAAGTTTATATTGCAAATGAAGCATTTGCAGATACTCCAGCACTTGAAACATTTGATGCTCAAAATGTTAAAAACATAGGTGAGTATGCGTTATTCGGTTCAAAATGATACTATGACCACATTTCAAACTCAAATGAAGAGCAAATTAAATTAGGTTCAGTTTTAATTGGTTACAAAAATATCAATAATAAAGCTGAAATCACTTTAGATCCATCAATTACACAAATCTACAACTCTGCATTTTCATTTGACAATAAACTTCCTGAAGCAGCAACTGCTAATGAAGTCATTACAAGTATAACAGCAGAAAATGTTAAAACAGTAAATCAAGGAACATTTGGGTCGTTATCAAACTTAACAAGTTTGAACTTACCTATCTTAACTTCTCTAGGTACTACAGCACTTCAAGGGACACCATATTACTATAACATCTTAAACGATCAAGAAAACACAAAAGCCATGTTAGGAAAAGTTTTAATTAAACTTAAATCTGATAACCCTTATGTTACATTGTCTGATGACGTTGAATTTATTTACACAACTGCATTCAAGAACTCAAACCAAATAAACTCAATTCAAGGAGAAAATGTCAAGGGCATTGCTTCAAATACATTTGCAAATGGATTTGGAACAATTTCTGCACTTAACTTCCCTAACTTGGAAAGTGTCGGTTCATCTTGAGCAACATCAATTTCTCCACAAAGCGAAACTCCAGTTCTAGTTGCACCTAAATTAAATGTAGTTAATAAAAACCAATTAATTGGAAATTAAGATAAGAAAAATCATATGAGTTAATTTAACACTCATATGATTTTTTATATATATCATTTTTTAGTTTCATCATCATAAACTTCATCAATTGTTGCTCCACCAATACATTTGTCTCCATCATATAAAACAACTTGTTGACCTGGCGTAACAGCTGATGAACCCTCAGGATAGAATACTCTGATTTTATCGTCGCCTAAAAATTCAACGGACACTTTAATATCTTTTTGTCTATATCTAAATTTAGCAGTTAAATTATCAGGATTAAAATCTTTGTTATTTAAGGTTAATCCTGAAGCAATTAAATTATTTGAAATTAAGTATTCAGGTTTTGAGTTAGGTGCAACATATAAAATGTTTTTTTGCACATCGTGACCACAAACATAATATGGTTCAGTCATACCACCTAAATTTAAACCTTTTCTTTGTCCAATTGTGTAATAGAAGCATCCAACATGTCTTCCAACAACTTTATTTGTTGTAATATCTACAATATCTCCATCTTGTGCCGGTATATAGTTTTGTAAGAATTGTCCAAAGTTTCTTTCCCCAATGAAACAAATTCCTGTTGAATCTTTTTTAGTTGCAGTAATTAAACCTAACTCAGAAGCAATTTGTCTAATTTCAGGTTTAGTTAATGCAGCAAGTGGCATAATAACTTTTTTAAGTTGATCATGACTTAATTGAGCTAAAAAGTAAGTTTGATCTTTATCTTCATCTTTTGCTCTGTATAAGTGTCCATCAATTACATTTGCATAATGTCCCATAGCAATATAGTCTGCTTTAAGTTCATTAAATGCATAGTTAGCAAAAGCATTGAATTTTATGTACTTGTTACATAAAATGTCCGGATTAGGTGTTCTTCCTTTTTTGAATTCTTCAATAAAGTTTTCAAAAACATTATCTCAATATTCTTTAACAAAGTCAACTCTTTCAAGTTTGATGCTTAATGAATTTGCGACTGATTGAGCATCCAAATAATCTCTTTCCTGTGGACACATATCTTGTTTAAGATCATTGTTTCCAAGAAAATCATTATTAACAATACTGTCTCAGTTACGCATAAATAATCCTACTACTTCGTAACCTTGCTTTTGTAATAAATAAGCAGCAACTGATGAATCAACACCACCACTCATACCTATAACAACTCTTTTAGACATATTTCTCCTTTATATACTTAAATAAGTATATAAATTGTAATATAAAAACCAAAAAAGCGAAATTTTTTGGTTTTTAATGTAAAAATTTAACTTTTTGCTATTAAGCAAATGGTTCTCATAACTCAAGAACAACTGATTTATCAGCTTTAAGATATTCTTCCGGAACATATTTAGGATCTACAATAACTGAGAAATTGTATTCATCAAATCATTCATCAGACATTGAGTAAACACCTTTTTTACCAGAATCATCACCTCAACTGTTTTCAACTTTTCAAGCAATCGGTTTACCGTTTTCTGTCTTAACACCTGCAAAAGCCATCGCGTGATTTAACATTGAGTTAAAGTAGATAATTCTATCTTCTTTATTAAAGTCACTAATTGGTTCAAAAACTGAATCAAAATCATAAAGTTTGGGGTCAAAAATTCCTGATTTATTATCTTTGAAAGGATCAACATCACAAGCAAATCAAACTGGTAAGTTATCTTTTAATGAAGCAATTACAGCACTCTTAATTACATCTAATGGAACGTTAATCATTTCAACATCTTGATCTTCATAAACTGATTTTTGATATTTAAGAACATATTTAGTTCCATAGTCATAAAGATTTCTGGGGTCGTGCACTAGATTAACTTTTTTATCAAAATCTTTACCTACATATTTTTCGAAAAACTCTACAGGAGTTATGTTTTCAATTTTGTGATACTTATTATCTTTATCTTTGTATTCATAAGTGAACTCAGTAACTGGCGTTCCTAAACATTTAGAAATAATATCATAAACTCTGTAAAGCGCATCTTCTTTAACTGCTTGAATTTGTGATTCAGCAGCACCTTGTGAAACAAGTACTCTAATTTTCTTCATTCCATTTTTAAGATGCTTATCAATTTGTTCATTCATATCTGTTGTATTTCCTGAATGGAATGTTTCAGGCATAATTGATTTTGGAACTGCACCATATTTTTTAAGTAAGTTAGCAAAATATTCTCAGTATCCACCATCTGAAGCAACATTTCTATTAATTAAGTGATAAACTTCTCTATTTTCTAATGGTAAGTTCGCTGTTTGGATTGCATAATTTAAAAATGTATTTGCTTTTTCAATTTTGTCATAGAAAGCAAAGTAGTTTTGTGAAAACTCAAAGCTACTTACATTTAAGTTTTTAGCAGCTTCAACTCTACCCATATTTAACGAAGCGAAAATTCAACATCTTCCACTATTTTTTTGTGATGTTATATCACCTAATGTTGTTTCTATGTCAAAAACGTGATCGTGTTTGATAAATGTTTGATGATCAAAAACTGTATTCTTAATACCATTTTTGATGATTGAGTTTTGAATCATTTTATTGTTTGATTTTGATTCAAATTTTGACTTGAATTCATCTAATAAGTTTTTAGTTACATTCATTTTTACTCCTATATACCTTGTATATTAGTTATTAATATAGTTCAGTTTAATTCATAATGTATTACAATTTAAATTATGAATAATCAAGAAACTATTAAAGCAGTTCCTGATGTTAAATCAGGCTCTGTAAAATTATTTTATGGAATTATACTATTAACAAGCACTGGTGGATTGCTTTTATTATCATTATTATCAATCTTCTTTGTGTGAATTAATTTACTAATACTAAATTCAATGCCAAAATCGTTTTATCAACTTTTATTTTTAATAATGATGATAATCGTCCCTTTTATTGGAATTATGATTCTAAGTTTTATAAAACCGAAAAATGAATCTCAAAATCTAATACTCACGAGCATCAAGTTCTTCTTCTATGCATTATTCTATGGAATTTTAATCGGAACAGCTTTATTATTAATTAGTTTTGGATCATATACATATGATAAATCTGCATTAGAAATTGTCAAGTATGCATCATTGCAATTAGCATCAGTTATTTTTATACCAGTAGGAATATTATTCTTGACCGGAATATTAGGAATGTTAAAAATTATTAATGTAAGATCACTAATAGTAATGATTTTAGTTCTATCATTTGCAATATTAGTTACATTCTTAATTTCATTCTTTGCTTTTAGACAAAGAGATAACATTAACTGATGAATCGGAATTTTAATGGTTGCATTAATCTCATTATTTATGATTCTTCAATGATATTCAATTAGAAAAACAGCTGATTATGTCGAGTATATGAGTAGAAAATCATTAATCACTTTAGGAATTCAGCACGGACTTCAGTTATTTGTTTCATTAGCTCAACTACTTTATTACGTTATTGTTATATTGGTTAAAGAAAGATAAAACAATTTACTCTCAACACTACGGTGTTGATTTTTTTGTTAAAAACGCAAAGAAAATACACAGACCTAAATCTGTGTATTTGAAATTATTTGTGAAAAACAATTAGTCAAATTATTTAACAATTTTTGTAACTGTTCCTGCACCAACTGTACGTCCACCTTCACGGATTGAGAATTTTGTTCCTTCTTCAACAGCAATAGGTGCGATTAATTTAACTTTTAAGTTAACATTTTCCCCTGGCATAACCATTTCACGTCCTGGTTCGAATTCAATTCCCCCTGTAACGTCTGTTGTACGGAAGTAGAATTGAGGTTTGTAGTTTTTAAGGAATGGAGTGTGACGTCCTCCTTCTTCTTTTTTAAGAACGTAAATAGCAGCTTCGAATTCTGTGTGAGGAACGATTGAACCTGGTTTAGCTAAAACTTGTCCACGTTCAACTTCATCACGGTTAACTCCACGAAGTAATAATCCAGCGTTATCTCCAGCTTGTGCTTCTTTAAGGTTTTTACGGAACATTTCGATTCCTGTAACAACTGTTTTCTTAGTAGGTTTTAATCCAACGATTTCAACTTCGTCGTTTAATTTAAGTGTTCCACGTTCTACACGTCCTGTAGCAACTGTTCCACGTCCTGTAATTGTGAAAACGTCTTCAACAGCCATTAAGAATGGTTTGTCAAATTCTTTAACAGGTGTTTGGATGTATGAATCAACTGAATCCATAAGTTCCATAATTTTTTCTTCGTATTTTGCATCACCTTCTAATGCTTTAAGAGCTGATCCACGAATGATTGGAGCATTGTCTCCATCAAATCCGTATTCTGAAAGAAGTCCACGGATTTCCATTTCAACAAGTTCGATCATTTCTTCTTCACCTTCAAGCATATCTACTTTGTTTAAGAATACAACGATACGAGGAACCCCAACTTGTTTAGATAAAAGAATGTGTTCACGTGTTTGAGGCATTGGTCCATCTGTTGCAGCAACAACTAAGATAGCTCCATCCATTTGAGCTGCCCCTGTAATCATGTTTTTAACATAGTCAGCGTGACCAGGACAGTCAACGTGTGCATAGTGACGTTTTTCTGTTTGGTATTCGATGTGTGATGTGTTAATTGTAATTCCACGTGCTCTTTCTTCTGGTGCGTTATCGATAGAAGCGTAATCACGAGCTTCTGATAATCCTTTTTTAGCTAAAACTGTAGCAATAGCAGCAGTTAAAGTTGTTTTACCATGGTCAACGTGTCCGATTGTTCCAACGTTAACGTGTTCTTTACTACGATCAAAATCTAATTTTGCCATGTAATTTCCTTTCTATTTTATATATATAAAATTGTTTAATAAATGTATTGTGTTTTAGCGCCAAAACCAACCTATGCCTAGCCTTTCATCTAGGTCCTGTCCATTTGTTAAATTAGCACATTAATTTTATCAAAAATAATTTTTGAAAACATTATTTCCAATAACATTTAAATTAGTTTTTATATTGTACCACAAAATGCAATTTCTATTATTTCTGTCTAATAATGAAACTAATTAGAGACGCAGTTTTATATAAAATCATCAAATAAATTTAATAAAAATATATGCGATAAATAATACTAAAAATTTCTAAAAATTAATTATATAAATGTGCAAAATTCAAGCAGTTTGATGGTGCAAAATATTGGTTATTTTCGGTTTTGTTTAAAAAATAAATAAAGTAAAATAATGATACATTAAGTTACAAAACGTTTTAACTTGATGTTTAAATTTATTTCGAAATAAAATCAAACAAAAAAGGAAACAAGATGAAAAAAACTTTATTTGATAGTAAAAATTATTTAGATAAAGTGCATGCTTGATGACGTGCTGCTAACTATCTTTCAGTTGGGCAAATGTTTTTAAGAAACAACCCTTTACTTAGAGAAGAGTTAAAAGCCGAAGATGTTAAGATGTACCCAATCGGTCACTGAGGAACAATCCCAGGACAAAACTTAATCTATGCTCACTTAAACCGTGTTATTAACAAATACGACTTAGAAATGTTCTACATTGAAGGTCCAGGACACGGTGGTCAAGTTATGATTTCTAACTCATACTTAGATGGAAGCTACACAGAATTATTCCCAGAAATCTCACAAGATGAAGAGGGATTAAAAAGAATGTTCAAGAGATTCTCATTCCCTGGTGGAACTGCATCTCACGCTGCTCCTGAAACACCTGGTTCAATTCACGAAGGTGGAGAGTTAGGATACGCATTATCACACGCAACAGGTGCTATTTTAGATAACCCACAAATCATTGCTGCTACAGTAATCGGTGATGGGGAAGCTGAAACAGGACCACTTACAGCAGGATGATTCTCATCATCATTCATTAACCCAGTTAATGATGGAGCTGTATTACCAATCATCCACATCAATGGTGGAAAAATTGCAAACCCAACAATCTTAGCTAGAAAATCAGATAAAGAAATCAGAGATATGTTAGCTGGATTTGGATGAGAAGCTATCTTTGTTGAAGCTGATGTTTTTGACCAAAGAGGAATTCACAAACCAATGGCAAAAGCATTTGACAAAGCTATTGAAAAAATCCAAAAGATTCAAGCAAAAGCAAGACAAAAATCAGCTGAAGAAGCTACAAGACCTATTTGACCAGCTCTTGTTGTTAGAACACCAAAAGGTTGAACAGGACCTCACATATACAATGGTTTAACATATGAAGGAAGCTTTAGATCACACCAAGTTCCACTTCCTGTTACATCAGAAAAACCAGCTACATTAGACTTATTAAAAGAATGATTAACTTCATATCATCCAGAAGAATTATTTGATGAAAATGCTAAATTCAAAGCTGAATATGCTGAAATTGCTCCTAAAGGTGCAAAAAGAATGGCAATGCACCCTATTACAAATGGTGGTGTAAACCCTAGAGCATTAAACTTACCAGACTGAACACAATTTGCATTAGACATCAAAAAACCTGGTTCAGTTCAAGACCAAGATATGGTTAACGCTGGAAAATGATTTGCTGAAGTAATCAAAATGAACCCAGATAACTTCCGTGTATTCGGACCAGATGAAACTAAATCTAACAGACTTTACGATGTTCTTAAAGTTACAAACAGACAATGATTAGAAAGAGTAAATCCTGAATTAGATGAAGCTATTGGACCAGTTGGAAGAGTTATCGATTCACAATTATCAGAACACCAAGCTGAAGGATTCTTAGAAGGATACGTATTAACAGGACGTCACGGAATGTTTGCTTCATACGAATCATTCTTAAGAGTTGTTGACTCAATGCTTACACAACACATGAAATGAGTTGCTAAAGCAAGAAAAGTTCACTGAAGAAAAGATTATCCATCTCTTAACGTTATTGCTACATCAACAGCATTCCAACAAGATCACAACGGTTACACACACCAAGATCCAGGTATTTTAGGTCACTTAGCTGACAAAAAACCTGAATTAATTCGTGAATACTTACCAGCTGACTCTAACACATTATTAGCTGTATTAGATAAAGCTTACAGAGAAAGAGATGTAATTAACCTTATCGTTGCTTCTAAACAACCAAGAGACCAATTCTACAATGTAGAAGAAGCTAAAGAATTAGTTGAAAAAGGTCTTAAAGTTATTGATTGAGCTTCTACAACAAAACCAGGTGAAGAACCAGACTTAGTTGTTGTTGCATCAGGTACAGAACCAAACTTAGAAGCATTAGCATCATTAGAATACATCAACAAAGCATTCCCTTCACTTAAAATTAGATTCGTTAACGTAGTTGATTTATTAAAATTACGTCACCCAAGCATTGACCCACGTGGATTATCAGATGCTGAATTCAACGCAATCTTTACAAAGAACAAACCAGTTGTATTCGCATTCCACGGATACGAAGGTCTTATTAGAGATATCTTCTTCTCACGTCAAAACCACAACTTATTTGTTCACGGTTACAGAGAAAACGGAGACATTACAACATCATTTGACATTAGACAAATGAGCCACATGGATAGATTCCACATCTCAATCACAGCTGCTAAAGCAGTTTACGGTGATAAAGCAGCTGACTTCGTAAAACAAATGGAAGAAAAAGTTGCATACCACAACAGATACATTAAAGAAGTTGGAATTGACATTGACGAAGTTAGATTCTGAAAATGATCAGGTCTTAAAAAATAAGACAAATACTTTATAAGTGTTAAAAGATAATCAAAAACACCTTAGTAATTCAAACTAGGGTGTTTTTATTTTGCTTTTTTAATTAACTATTTTCTAAACCTACTAAAATACCTCTATTAACAAATGGTTTTCTACCTTCAAGACTATCAATAAGGTCTGGATAATCGATAAATGGATTTCTTAATCCACCTTGGTATCTAGCTGTTTCGTTGTTTCTATCAATATCAAATTGTGAAATTGAATCTGTTGAAACTCAGTTTTTGTATGTTTGATAATAGTGGTCTTTAATGTATGGTTTAGTACTTGAGAATATTGAATTTGATTTTTGATTTAAGTTTCTATTTCTATATGTAACTGTAAAGTATAGATATGCTCTAGCAATATCTCCTTTGAATGCATCTATTGGTTCAAATGTTGTTTCACCAATTGAGTTTCTTCCTAATTTTCCACCATTTCTTGATGTTTTAGTTGCATCACTTACATTATCGTGAGGAAAATTACCTCTATTTGCATTAACTTTAATATCTGTAGGTCAAACGTGGTGCGCATCTGAAACCATTGGTGATTCTTTGTTGAATCAAGATTGTGGAATTAAGTGTTCCTTGTTTGTCCCTTGCCCTTCATCTCTTGCAGATGATCTTTCACCTCATTGAAAATCAGGGAATGTATATGGATCTCTTCCATTTGGATTTTCTGAATAAATATCTAACAATGTATTATCTTTTTCAAAATATTTATCTTTAAATGCATTATATTGATCATAGAATGTTCCTAAAGCACCATATGAGCGAACTCCTCCAAAGTGTCTGCTTTGAATCGCTAATAATGCATCATATAACTCATTACCCATTTTACCATCAGCTTGTGCATAGTAATTATTACTTGCATCATATCTTAAACCATTAACCGTAATTGGTCGAGTTGGTTGTGAAGGTTCTGGATTTGGATTTGATGGTGTTGCGCCATTTCCTGATGATGGTAGAGTTGATGGATTATCACTTCCATTAACTGGTTCTTCTGTAGATGACTCCTCAATAATGTTAAGTTTTACAACAGATGTGTATAAATTGTCATTTGAGTAGTCAAATGTCTTATCTTCATTTCTAACTGTTAATTTATATTTAACTGTTAGTGTTTGTGTTTGTGCATTATATTCATAATTTAAGAAACTATTTGGATATTTCTTATTTTTGTATGTAAATTCTTTTTCTACATCATTTACTAATTGGAACTCATCGTTTTCAAATTCTGATTTGAATTTAAGAAATGCTGGTCCTTTTTTCTTATCTAATCCAACTGTTCTGTCTGTATACATATAAGCAATATTTTCATGAGCATTTAACTTAGCTAAAACTTGTGTTTTTAAGTCTCCTGAAAGTGGTAATGAAACTAAAATATTGTTATATAAAGTTGTTATATCCTTTTCACCTGGTTTAGCCACGTTACCTGAAAAATCAAGTGTAAATGTTGAAGTATACACATTGCTTCCAACTGCAATATAACCATTAGCTGGTTGTGTAACTTTATAACTAATTACAACTGTGTTTGTTTGTGCATCAAATGAATCAACATCTATTAATTTGTTGCTTGTAATTTCTTCATTAGTGATTTCGTTTCCTGCAAATGCTTTATTAATAAGTTTAAACTCTTGAAAAATACCGTCATCATTTAACATCGCAACAAATGTATTATTTGTGTTGTTCAAGCGAAGTGTGTTATCAGCAGCATTGAAGACAAGTTTTGCATCTTGTGCACTTAATCCTGAAACAATTGCTTGCTTGTTTTCTTCTGTTAAAGACATTGGGTTAGTAACTACGTTTGAAGCATCAGGTATTTCGTATTCGTTTATAGGTTGTCCTGTATAAACACTATCCTCTGCTTTATCCGGATCTTCCGGTTCGGGTTCTTTTGGTTGTTCTGGTGTTGGAGTAGGATCTGGTTCAGGTTGTGGATCAGTTGGTTCTGGCTCAGGTTCTACCGGATCTGGGTTTGATGGTTCAGTGTTTGGATTTGAAATAGGTGGAGTTATTGGATCTGTAACTGGTTTCTTAGGTTCTGGTGTCGGGTTAGCATCAACTGGATTTGATGGTTCTGGATTTTTTTGTGAACATTGAGTTGATAATACTGATGTAGATGTAACAAATAATGATAATACTAATAATGGTTTTAAAAACTTTTTCATACCTTTACTATTATCACTTTTTTAAAAAAGTGATAGAAAATAGCCTTAATTTTCACAAAATGTGAAAAAAATAAGCCATTTTGGCCTATTTGATTAATTCTTTTGTGTAGCTGAAACAAGTACTCCTAAGTTTGTGAATGGTTTAGGATTTGATCCAACTAAGCTTTCTAATAAGTTAGGGTAGTCAATGAATGGGTTTCTTAATCCACCTTCAAATGCAGCAATTTTATTATTTCTTGCAACGTCAAATGGAGAAACTGGATCAGTTGCTGTTCAGTTTGCAAAAGTATTAAAGTAGTGTTCTTTAATGTAAGGTGCTGTTCTTGTGAAGATTGATTGAGATGTAGCTGCTAAGTTTCTGTCATTGTAAGTTACAGTGAAGTAAAGGTATGATCTAGCAATGTCACCTTTGAATTCATTGATTGGTTCAAATGATGTCATACCAATTGAGTTTGTCCCTAATTTTCCACCGTTCATTGATGTTCAACTAGCAGAAGCATTTGCAACTAAATCGTGAGGATAGTTACTTCTTACTCCGTTTACTTTAATATCTGTTGGATAAATGTGGTGAACGTCTGAAACCATTGGTGATTCTTTACTGAATCAAGATTGAGGAATAACGTGTTCTCTGTTCATTCCATAGCTCTCACCAGAAGCATTATTACTTGTTGGGTAAGATCTATATGTGTATGGATCTGTACCTGTTGGGTTTTCAGAATAAATATCTAACATTGTGTTATCTTTTTCAAAGTAAATATCTCTGAATGGTGAGTTGCTTGATTGGTAGAAACCTGGAATATATTTATATTCTCTAACACCTGATAAATGTGCTTTTTGAATTTTTAATAATGCAGCATATAATTCTGCACCGCTTTTTCCGTTAGCTGATGCATAGTAATTATTGCTTGAATCATAGTTGTATGAGTAGTTTGAATTTACTGGTGTAATAGTTATATTTGAACTACCTGTGTTTCCACCTGTTGTTGGTGTTGTTGTAGTTTGTGCTTCCTTAAAGAAAACAGTAAATTTTGATGTGAATGTTTTAGTTGAAAATTCATATCCACTATTATCAGCAGCACCTGTGTTAATTGCAGCTTTGTATGTTAAAGTTAATTCATTTGTACTTGCATTAAATTGGAAGTTAATATCACCATTTGGTCTATCTGTACTTTTGTATGTGAAAATTGGTTCTTCAAAGTTTGCTGGATGGAATTTAGCATTAATAGCTTCTTCAAATAATGCCCCAACAGCTGGTCCTGTTTTTCTGTTTAAACCAATTTCATTTGTATTTCTCATGAAGTATAAGAATTTGTTATTTCCATCTTTTAAATAAGTTAAGATTTGATCTTTTGAAGTAGCAGGAATTTCGATAGGTTTAAATACATTGCTTGCATTTTCTAATGAAACCTCAGCTGGTGTAGCAGGAATAACTGGTTTTGGTGTAACAATTTCTTTTCTTGCATTATCACCTGTTTTATTACATGAAAGTGAAACCATTGGTAAAATAGCACTAGCTGCTAAACTTGATGTTAAAAATAATTTTTTAAAAATTTTCTTCATTTTTCCTCCTTAAAATAAGGTTAAAAATTTCTATTATTTTAGTTGTATTATGTATCAATATAATTTGAAAATTATATTACTTATAATTTTATACAAATAAAAAATAAAAATATGGAAAATTTATTCCATATTTTGTGAAAAATTTACTTGTCTAAAAATTGAGATAAATACTTTGCAAGTCCAGATTGATTGCATGGCAATTCAGTAATTTCATCAGCAATTTTCTTTAGTTCAGGAACTGAATTTTGCATTGCAATTAATGTCCCAACTTTACCTTTTGTAGTTGAATCATTCATTGAATCACCAATGTGCATAGCATCTTCAGGATCAATTCCCTTAAGTTTGCAATATGCAACTTCAGCTTCACCTTTTGATGAACCAATCTTAGTAATTTCTAAGGTTTTATTTTTTTCTCCAACAAATGCTATTTCAAATATGTGTCCATATTTTTCTTTTCATCTTTTAGCAAATTTAGCAGCCTTTCTAGCTGATAAACTAGATAAAAGAGCCTTGTGTATAGGGTAATCGTTTTTAAAGTCTTTGTATGGTTTTGCATTTGTAATTCATCTGAATTTATTAGAAAAGTTTTTGTAAATTTTATTTACAAATTTAATAATGTAATATAAGTAGTTCTTTACATATACGTGACTTGAATCAATTGTTACAAAAGCAAAGTTTTTAGAGATTAAATCAAATAATAACTGTGCTTTTTCTGATTCAATTATTTCCTCTGAAATAATTTTTCCATTCTCAATTGTAACAGCTCCATTTCAAGCTATATATGTAATTTCTCCTGTTAAACCTTTAACAATATCAGAAGTTTTTGCACTTAAACCACGACCAGTTGCAACCACAACTGGAATTTGTTTATTTAACTCTGTAAGTGTTTTTTTAGTAAATTCTGTTGCACTACGCATTCAGAATTTTTCTTCCGGTCCATCTAATGTGGTTCCATCTAAATCGATAAAAATAATTTTAGGTTTCTGCATTAATCTCCTATTTAACAATGTCAACTAAGTTTTTCATTAATGCAACTACAGTCATAGGTCCAACTCCACCAGGAACTGGTGTAATTGCAGCTACTTTATCTTTGACATTTTCAAAGTCGACATCACCTGATAATTCTGCCGAAAGTTTGTCATCTAAGTTAGTTCCAACATCGATAACAATAGCACCTTCTTTAACATTGTGAGCTTTAATGTATTTTGGAACACCTATTGCAACAATTAAGATGTCTGCATTTTCAATACCTTTAATTCCTGTTTCTTCATTATATGTAGAAACGTTAGCATTTTTTCTTTTAATAATGTGTGCAAGAGGTTTTCCTACAACATGTGATCTTCCAACAACACATACTCTTTTGTTTTCTACATCAATTCCATAGTGTTCCATTAACTCTAAAACACCACGTGCTGTAGCTGGAATAAAGTGTTTGTCAGCTGTATCGTTATATAATCTGAATTCATTTTTTGTTGTAAGTCCATCAATGTCTTTATCATATGGAACTGCATCTAAAATAACTTGAGTTGGTAAATGAGAAGGCAATGGTAACTGAACAATGATTCCATCGAATTTTTCATTGATTCTGTCCATTTTCTTAAGTAATCTGTCTTGAGAAATATCCTCATCAAATTTGAATAATTCAGCTTCAATACCTAAATCTTCAGCTACTCTTAATTTGTGAGCTATGTATTTGTTTGAAGCAGCATTATCTCCTACTTGGATAATTGCCATTCTTAATTTTCTTTCTAAATCAAGATCAATTATCTCTTGTCTCAATTTAGCTAATTCTTGTTTAGCTAACTCTTTACCACTTAATATTTGCATGATAATTCCTCCTCATATTTTTTAAGTTCATCTGTATATTTTTCTAATTTTGCTTTTTCAACAGCAACTTTATCAGCAGGAGCTTTTGAAACGAATCTTTCATTGTTTAAAAGTTGCTCTGCTCTAGCTATTTCTGCTTTAACAAAATTAATTTTTTCTAAAAGGAGCTTTTTATTTCTTTGTTTTGTTTCATCTGATTGTTTTATGAATAAAACATTGTCATTTAGTGCTATTAAGTAATCGTTATTATCTTCGTATAAAGCAAATACCATTTTGTTAATTGTCTCAATAGCAACTTGTGGAACGTCATTTTTAAGTGAATAAATAAGAAGTTCTTTTTTAGAAATTTGATTATTTTCACGATATTTTCTAAGTTCAGTTACAACTTCAATAACTGTGTTTATATAATCGGTTGAATGATCATCTTCAAATGTAGGTCATAATTGTTCTAATAATTCTGCATTAAAGATTTCTGAATATAACCTGTCTGTTATGAATGGTAAGAATGGATGAAGCACAATTAAAGTTTTTCTTAAGACTTCAAGAGCTGATTTTTTAGAATATGAACTCTTTAAGAATTCAACGTATCATCCACTAAGGTCTGTGAAAATAAATTTGTAGATTTCTGAACCGATGATTGAAAACTCATAGTTATCAATAAGTGAATCGATCTTAACTGATAAGTTTTTAAGTTGATTTAATATTCACTTATCTGCATCAGTAGCTTCATTGTTATTATCTTCTAGTTCATTAATGTATCTAGCAATGTTTCATAACTTGTTATTAACTCTTCAAGCAGCTTCAACTTTATCGTCTGAGAATTTAATATCTAAACCTGGTGTTGTGTTTGTGATTAAGAATCATCTTAAAGCATCTGAACCATATTTTTCAACCATATCCATAGGGTCAACACCATTGTTTAATGATTTAGACATTTTTCTACCTTGCGCATCTCTAATAAGGCCGTGAAGTAGTAATCTATCAAATGGTTTTTGACCTGTAAATTCAAGTCCAAAGAAGTACATTCTAGCTACTCAGAAGAAAATAATGTCATAACCTGTAACTAAAAGAGATGTTGGATAATATCTTTTTAGTTTTTCATCAGTTTGAGGCCATCCTAAGAACACAAATGGAGCAAGTCCTGATGAGAATCAAGTATCTAGAACATCCGGATCTTGAACTCATCCTTCACCTGGTGAATCAACTTGAACTTTCATATTACCATTTTGGTCATATCAAGCAGGAATTCTGTGTCCTCATCAAAGCTGTCTAGAAATTGTTCAATCATAAACATTTTCCATTCATTGACGCATAGTTAATTCAAAACGTTTTGGATAGAACTTAACAGCTTCTGGAGAATCTAAATCTTTTAAGATTAAATCTCTGAAGTGTTCCATTTTAACAAATCATTGTGGTAGCACTAAAATTTCGACTGGTGTTTTAGATCTATCTGAAATACCAACATTTGAAATTGTTGTTTCAACTTTTTGAATATAACCATTATCTTGTAAGAATTGTGCAATCTTCTCTCTTGCCACAAATCTTTCTAAACCGTGGAATTCAGGTAATGTAGGATAGTTAATTAAACCATCTTTTGAAATTGTTTCGTTGATTTCAAGATTGTGTTTTTTTATAATATCAATATCAACTTCAGCGTGTGCACTAAGTTTCATTAATCCTGAACCAAAGTTAATATCAACATATTCATCAGGTATGATTGGTAATTCTTTTTTAGTAATTGGGTGAATTACAACTTGTCCTTCTAAATCTTTGTATCTTGAGTCATTTGGATTAAATACAACAGCAACGTCGCTTAATAAAGTTTCAGTTCTAACAGTAGCAATTGTCAACACATTGTTTGAACCCTTAATTGGATAATTGATGTAGTACATTTTTTGCTCTGTAGGTTCATTATTAACTTCAATGTTTGATAAAGCAGTTTGTAACTTAACATCTCAGTTAATTGCTTTAACACCTTTGTAAATGAAACCTTTGTTGTATAAGTCAATGAAAACTTTTGAAACAGCTTCATTAGCTTCTGCATCAAGTGTGAATCTTTCAGCTGAATAATCAAGTGCTAGACCAATTTTTGATCATTGTTGTCTAAATAAGTTTGCATATTCAGCTTTTCATTCTCAAATCTTATCAACGAAAGCTTGTCTACCTAAATCGTGGCGAGTTTGACCTGTTAATTGAAATAAAACATCCTCAACTTTCGATTGTGTAGCAATTCCAGCGTGATCCATACCTGGAACTCACATAACATCAAAACCATTAAGTCTCTTATATCTTATAATTGTGTCAGGTATATAAACATCAAGTGCATGACCTAAATGTAGCTTACCAGTTACGTTTGGTGGTGGTAACAAAATAGTGAAAGGTTTTTTATCTAAATCATGAGTTTGAAAATATTTCTTAGCTTGTCATTTTTTATCAATGTCTTTTTCAACTAGCGTGTGATTATATATTTTGTCCATTAATACCTCCGTTAAATAATTTCAAGGTATTTTTACTTAAAAAAATATCTATATAAATAATTATTAAAATTATAATAAATTTTGCTAAAATTCCTTACCCCTTTTACTGGTAGCACATAAGTGAAAAAATAAAATGTTTATAAAACAATATAGTAAAATTTAATTGTATGAAGATAATTAGCACAAATAAAAAAGCTCATCACAACTATGAAATTATTGATAAATATGAAGCAGGAATTGAATTACTCGGTTGAGAAGTAAAATCAGCTAGAGCTAATTCAATTGACATTTCAAATGCATTTTGTTCAATTTACAAAGGTGAAATGTATCTTAAGGAAGCTTACTTCAAGCAATATATGCACGTAAAAGCTGATGAGTTTAGAGATAGAAAATTACTTCTTCATAAAAATGAGATTCGTAAGATTAAATTTGCTACAGAATCACAAGGTCTTACTATCATACCTTTAAAAATGTACTTTAATTCTTCATCAAGAATTAAAGTAGAAATAGCTTTAGCTAAAGGTCTTAAAAAGTATGATAAAAGACAACAAATCATTAAAGATGAAGTTAATAAAAAACTCAATAAGCTAATCAATTCATATAAATAATCATTATGGGGATATAATGGTTTCGACATACATTGGGGTGTTGTTGTTGCAGTAGTGTGGTAGACTATAATTACTTCTAGACTTTCTTAAATGGAAACGCTAAAAAAGAAAACAAAGTTTCAAACTTTGCAATGTTCTCAATGAACAACTTAAACCCAGTTTTTGCTTAATTAAATGCAATCTGGTGACTTTAATGTAGCTCCTTTCTATGTTAAAGTTGGTCTTAAAAGGATAGCATTAGCTTTGGTAAACTAATGTGAAATTTAGCCAAACTGTTTAATATTTTTCGAATGCTTTATCATTAAAACAGTTATAAAAAGTATTCTAAACTGTAGATGCAACAACATGCTCAATTTGTGGACAGGGGTTCGATTCCCCTTATCTCCACCATTAGCCGCTTTAGTTCTAGTGGTAAAACAGTTGACTCGTAACCAACCATCATGAGTTCGATTCTCATAAGCGGCACCATTAGATTAATCTATTTAAACATCATGACTATTGAAGTTGTGATTTTTTTAATGTCTTTTTTAAATCAATCACTAAGTGTCTACCTTTTTCAGAATTTACTTACATTTTTTAGAATAAGGATAGCTAGCAAAGTTATCTACTGTAATTATTAAAAGGAATGTGTGAAAATAACTAAAATATTAATTCCATTTGGCGCAATATCATCTGTTGTTGCTGCAACAATTTCGGTATCTTGTGGTTAAAGATACCAACAGGTCGTAAAAGAGTTCAATGAGCGTAACCTTTTAGCCATTTGCTTGATTTTGTTTATATCCATCCTTTTGTATAACTTGCATGATTTGAATAGTTTATATATTTTGCAAAAAGTTAAAATTTAGCAGTTATTTTAATGAAATTTTAATGTTTTTATCAAGAAGGGCAAAATAAAAAAACACCTTAGCAATAGCTAAAGTGCCTTATATGTTTGATTGAATTTAGAAATTATAATTCGTTAATTGTTCCACCTAATTTAGCAAAAGCTTCTTTAGCTGATGCTGATGCTTTGTGTACATCGATTGTTAATTTCTTTGTTAATGTACCATTTCCTAATAATTTAACAGGCATATTTCTTTTAATTAAGTTTACACTGAATAAAGCTTCAATTGTGATTACATCACCGTCGTTAAATCTTGTTTCTAAATCAGCAAGGTTGATTACTTGGTATTCAACGTGGTTAACATTGTTAAATCCACGTTTTCCGATTCTACGGAATCATGGTGTTTGACCCCCTTCGAATCCTAATCTGTGACCTTTACGTTTGTTTTGACCTGATTGTCCTTTACCAGCTTGTTTACCTTTTCCAGCAGCGTGTCCTCTACCTTTACGGTGTTTTTCTGGTCTTGAACCTTCTGTGAATTTTAAAGTATTTAATTTAATTGCCATATTATAAATCCTTAACTTCTTTGTCTCTGATTTCAGCGATTTCTTCAACAGTTCTCATGTTTAATAATGCTTTAACTGTAGCTTTAACAACGTTTGCTTTTGAACGAGATCCATATGTTTTTGTAACGATATCTGTGTATCCAGCTAATTCAACAACAGCACGAACTGTTCCTGAAGCAATAAGTCCTTTTCCTTTTGGAGCAGGTTTTAACATTACTTTAGATGCTAAGAATTTAGCAGTAATTTCATGTGGAACTGTACCATTAACTACTGGTACTGAAACAAGGTTATTTTGTGCATCTTTAACAGCTTTCTTGATAGCATCTGGAACTTCGTTTGCCTTACCGTGTCCAAATCCTACAAGACCTTTTTTGTTTCCGACTACAACAAAAGCTGAGAAGCTGAATCTTCTTCCACCTTTAACAACTTTTGTAACACGAGCAATGTCAACTACTTTTTCTGAGAATTCTGATTCGAATTTAGGAGCTGCTTGACGTGGTCTTCTGTTCATTGGTTTTCTGTTTGCACGTTCTTGTTTGTTTTCTGTAGCTTCTGATTTAACTGTTCTTGGTCTTCTTGCTGTAACTTCTTTTGTTCCAGCTTCTAATTTAACTTCTTTTTTGTTTTCCATTAGAATTTAACTCCTTGTTCTCTTACTGCTTCTGCGAATGCTTTAACACGTCCATGGTAGATATATCCACCACGGTCAAAAACGATTTCTGTAATACCTAATTTGTTAATTTTTTCACCCATTAATTTACCTAATTCTGATGCTGCAGCGATGTTTCCTGAGTATTTTTCATTTTTAAGTGTTGAAACACTTGCTAATGTAACACCTTTTGTGTCATCGATTAATTGTGCATAGAAGTTTTGGTGTGATTTGAATACATTTAAACGAGGTTTTGTAGCTGTACCGCTAATGTGTTGACGTAAACGAACATGTTTAACTTTTCTAGCTGCGTTTCTTGATTTTGCTTTCATTTTATTCACCTAGCAACTCCTAAATTATTTAGAAGCTGTTTTCCCTTCTTTACGTCTAATTTTTTCACCTTTGTAAGAAATACCTTTACCTGAGTACACGTTAGGTTTTCTGATTGCTCTAACTACTGAAGCAAATTGTCCAACTTGCTCTTTGCTAATTCCAAATACTGAAATTTCTGTAGGTTTAGCAACTGTAACTTTTAATTCTGATGGAACTTGTTTTGAAACTGGGTGTGAGTATCCAGCGTTAACTATAAGTTCATTTCCTCTAAGTTCAGCTTTGTACCCAACCCCTTTGATTTCTAAATCAATTTGGAACCCTTCTGAAACTCCCTTGATCATGTTTGCGATAAGAGCGTTTGTTGTTCCATGTAATTGTTTTGTTTGTTTGTTTTCGTTTGCACGTACTGTTGTAACTTGATTGTTTTCTACTTGTACTTTGATTAATGGACTAAATGTTCTTTCTAATTTTCCGTGTTTTCCTGAAACTGTAACTGTGTTACCGTTAACTGAAACTTCTGTTCCAGCAGGAATAACTAAAACTCTATTTCCAACACGAGACATACTAATTATCAAATGTAAGCGATGATTTCACCACCAACATTAGCCTCCTTAGCTTGTTTTCCTGTCATTAATCCTTTTGAAGTAGAGATGATTACTGTACCGTAACCTGATAAAACACTAGGAATTTCATCTGCTTTAACGTAAGTTCTAAGACCTGGCTTAGAAACTCTTTTAAAGTCAACGATAGCTTGTTTGTTTTTCTTGTATTTTAATGTAACTACTAATTCTTTGTTTACACCTTCACCTGAAACTGTGTAAGATGCAATGTACCCTTCTTCTAAAATTAACTTAACAATAGCTTCTTTTTTAGTTGAATATGGAATTGAAACAGTTTTATGTTTTCTAATGTTAGCGTTTTTGATTCTAACAACTAAATCTGAAATTGGATCTGTAATAAACATAATTATCAACTCGCTTTCTTCATACCTGGAATTTTACCTTCGTGTGCAAGGTTTCTAAAGCAGATACGACATACTTTGTATTTTCTTAAAACTGAGTGTGGACGTCCACATAATTCACAACGTGTGTAAGCACGTGTTGAGAATTTAGGGTGACGTTTAGCTTTTGCGATTAATGCTTTTCTTGCCATAAACTATTTAGCTCCTTTTTTTTCGAATGGTACACCAAGTGCTTCTAATAATGTTTTAGCTTCTTGGTCAGATTTAGCTGAAGTTACAATAATAACGTCAAGCCCTTTGATTTTACGGATTTTGTCAAATTCGATTTCTGGGAAGATGATTTCTTCTTTAATTCCTAAGTTGTAGTTACCTCTTCCATCGAAAGCTTTTGGATTAGCTCCACGGAAGTCACGAATACGTGGCATTGCAACATTGATTAATTTGTCTAAAAAGTCTCACATTCTTTCTCTACGAAGTGTAACTTTTCCACCCATAGGCATACCTTCACGAAGTTTTCATGAAGCGTTTGATTTTTTAGCTGTTGTTTGGTATGGTTTTTGAGAAGAGATTAATGTTAACTCATTTAAAACTTCTTCAATAGCTTTTGAGTTGTTGATTTCTTTTCCAGCTGTCATGTTTAATACAATTTTTTCGATTCTTGGAACTTCCATTGATGATTTGTATTGGTATTTTTCTTTTAAAGCAGGAACTGCTTTTTCTAAATAAACATTTTTTAACATATTAGATTTCCTTTTGTGTTCTTTTTGCGATTCTTACTTTTTTACCTTTGTCATCAATTTTGTATCCGATTTTTGAGATTTGTGCTGGTTTATCTTTTGTAGCTTTTTTAACTAAATATGCAACATTTGAAACGTGGATTGGAGCTTCTTTTTCTGAAATTGAACCATCTTGGTTTTGGTGTGAAGGTTTGTTGTGTTTTTTAACAATATTTACACCTTTAACGATAACTTTGTTTTCTGAACGTAAGATTTTTTCGATTTGACCTGTTTTTCCTTTATCTTTACCGGCAATAACCATAACTTCATCATTAACTTTGAATTTGATTTTGTTCATAACTTATCTCCTTATAAATAAATTAAAGTACTTCAGGTGCAAGTGAAACGATTTTTGGGTATTTTTCTCTAATTTCACGAGCAACAGGTCCGAACACACGTGTTCCACGTGGTGTTCCATCTTCTTTTAAAATTACAACTGCGTTATCGTCAAAACGAATGTATGTACCATTGTCACGGTGAATTCCGTAAGCTGAACGTACAACTACTGCTTTAACAACTTGCCCTTCTTTAACCATGCCGTTTGGAATAGCTTTTTTAACTGAACATACAATAACATCACCAATGTTTGCTGTTTTTTTCTTTGACCCACCTAAAACACGAATAACACCGATTTCTTTAGCACCTGAGTTATCAGCAACGTTTGCTCTAGATAATTCGTGAATCATTAGTTATTTCCTTCGATTGCAGCTTGTTTAACTTCAACTAATCTGAAGTGTTTTGTTTTTGATAATGGTCTTGTTTCCATAATAACAACGATGTCACCTAATTTAGCAACATGGTTTTCATCATGAACAGCAAATCTTTTTGTTGATTTGTAACGTTTTGAATATAATGGGTGTTTTTTGTATGTGTCAACTGCTACGATGATTGTTTTTGCTGTTTTACCAGCAGAAACAACTGTTCCAACTAAAGTTTTTCTTGAGTTTCTTTCCATAATTATTTAGCTCCTTTTTTTTCATTTAAAGCTGTTTTAACTTTAGCAATGTCTTTTCTAATGTTTGCAATTTTGTGTGTTTCTTTTAAATCACCTGTAACGTTTTGATATCTTAAAGTAAATAATTCTGCTTTAAGTTGTTCAACTAATGTGTTTAATTCATCAACTGATTTGTTTTTTAATTCTTTGTAAAGCATTATTTATCTCCTTCTTCTCTTTTGATAATTTTTCATTTAACAGGTAATTTGTGACCAGCTAATCTTAAAGCGTCTCTTGCTACATCTTCTGCAACACCTGACACTTCGAACATAACTGTATTAACTTTAACTGCTGTATATCATAATTCAGGAGTACCTTTTCCTGATCCCATACGTACACCAATTGGTTTAGATGTTTTAGCAAAGTGAGGGAAAATACGGATAATAACTTCCCCTTCACGTCCCATTCTACGTGTAGCAGCAATACGAGCTGATTCAATTTGACGAGCTGTTACTCAAGCAGATGTTACAGCTTGTAAACCAAATTCTCCAAAAGAAACTTTGTTTCCTTTTGTTGCTTTACGTTTGTCGTGTCTTTGAATGAATGGTTTTCTGTATTTGGTTCTTTTTGGTTGAAGCATTATTTATCCCCTTCCAATTTTTCACCTAATGATACTCAAACTTTAACACCAATTGCACCGTATGTTGTTCTAGCAGTAGCTGTAGCGTAATCAACATCTTGTCTTAATGTGTGAAGTTTCATTTCTCCTTCTGAGTACCCTTCTGTTCTAGCCATATCAACTCCGTTTAAACGTCCTGAAACAGCTGTTTTGATACCTTTAGCACCAGCACGCATTGCATTTCTAATAGCAATTTTTTGTGCTGAACGGAAACTTTCACGATTTTCTAATTTTGTTGCAATCATTTCTGCAAGTAATTTTGCATTTAAATCTGGATTTTTAAGTTCTAAAACTTGAACATTTAAGTTTAAGTTTTTGTTTTTAATAAATTTTGATAATGCTAATGTTAAGTCTTGAATGTTTTTACCTTCAGCACCTAACATAGCAGCTGGTTTAGCTGTGTGAACTAAAACTGTAACTTTGTTGTTTGCGTTACGTTTTACTTCAACTTTACCAATTTGGTATTGACGTACTAATTTATCAAAGAATTTGTAGATTTTAGCATCTTCAACTAAGAATGAACCAAAGTTAGCTTTTTCTGCAAATCATTGTGAGTTGTGAGCTTTTGAAATTCCGTAACGGAAACCATTTGGATTAACCTTTTGTCCCATATTAATTTCTCTCCTCTAATGTGATTGATAAATTTGATGTACGTTTTAAGATAGAGTAAGCTCTACCTTGGCTTCTTGGTTGGAATCTTTTAAGAGTTGGACCTTCATTTACATAAACTTCTTTTACGAATAATTTTGTAGCATCTAAACCATGGTTGTGTGTTGCGTTAGCAACAGCTGAGTTTAATAACTTGATGAAAATAGGAGCTGATTTTTTGTTTGTGTTGTGTAATAACCCTAAAGCAACAGTTACATCTTTACCTCTAAATAAGTTTGCAACTAATTTAGCTTTAGATACACTAACTCTTTGCAATTTAACGTGAGCTTTTGCTTGTTGTTTTTGCATTATTTCTTCTTCCCTTTATCTGCACCGTGACCAGAGAATGTTCTAGTTGGTGAGAATTCTCCTAATTTGTGACCTACCATGTCATCTGTAACGTAAACTTCAACAAATTGTTTTCCGTTGTGAACTGCAAATGTTAATCCAACGAAGTTAGGGAAAATTGTTGAACGTCTTGATCAAGTTTTAATTGGTTTTTTAGGTGCTTTTCCTTCAACGATAGCATCTACTTTTTTAAGTAAATGGTCATCTGCGAATGGACCTTTTTTAAGACTACGTGCCATTATTTAGCATCCTTTCTTCTTCTTAAAATAAGTTTATTTGAAGATTTCTTAGTTTTTCTTGTTTTAACTCCAAGAGCTTTTTTACCTCATGGTGTAAGAGGAGCTTTACGACCAACTGGTTGTTTACCTTCCCCTCCTCCATGTGGGTGATCTACTGGGTTCATTACTGATCCACGTACTGTAGGTCTAATACCTTTGTGTCTGTTAATTCCAGCTTTACCAATATTTACTAATAAGTGTTCTTCGTTTCCTACAACACCAATTGTTGCACGGCAACGAGCTAAGATACGACGTGTTTCACCAGATTTTAATCTTAACACTACGTATTTTCCATTGTCATCTTTACCAAGGATTTGAGCTGATGTACCTGCACTACGTGCAATTTGTCCTCCAGCACCTGGTTGCATTTCAATATTGTGTACAAATGTACCTTCAGGAATGTTTGAAAGTGGTAATGTGTTACCAACAATAATATCTACGTTGTCTCCTGAAACAACTTTTTGTCCTAATTTAATACCTTTAGGAGCTAAAATGTATCTTTTTTCTCCATCTGCATATACAACTAAACTAATGTTTGCTGATCTGTTTGGATCATATTCAATAGTTTTTACTGTAGCAGGGATGTTATCTTTATTACGTTTAAAGTCTACAAGTCTGTAGAATCTTTTAACACGTCCTCCATGATGTCTAACAGTAATTTTACCTTGGTTGTTACGTCCAGCATGATTTTTTAAATTCACTAAAAGTGATTTTTCTGGAGCGTGACCTGATAAGTTTTGTCTGTAATCAAGAGTAGACATGTTTCTACGACCATTTGTAGTTGGCTTAAAATGTTTGATAGCCATTTGTCTTCTCCTTTGCTTAAAAATATTTGGGGATTTGCAAGATTATCTTTTAAGCAACTATCTAAAACCCCTTAACTAATTGTTTGATTTGAACATAAAGTTCATCGGATTTAATTATTCTCCACCAACTTTACGTTTTGTAGTAGTTTTCTTAACTGCTGTGTTTGCTTTTTTAGCTGTTGTTTTTTTAGCAGCTAATTTAGCAGCAGCTTTTTTCTCAACTTCTGAAGCTTTAGAAGCTTTTGCTTTTTTAGCTTCATCTACTTTAGCTTTAGTTTCAGCTAAAACTGCTTCTTCAGCGTCTGATGGAACATAGTTTAATGTTGAACCTTCTTTTAAAGTAACCATAGCTTTTTTGTAACGGTTTGTAAATCCGTGGAAACGTCCTACGTTTTTAGCCTTTTTATCAACTTTGATTGTTCTAACTTTGTCAACTTTAACTTGGAAAATTGTTTCAACAGCTTGTGCAATTTGGAATTTGTTTGCGTGGAAGTCTACTTTGAATGTGTAAACACCTTTAGCTCTTTGAATGTCTGATTTTTCAGTTAAAACTGGAGCTTTAATGATTCTTGTTAATTCCATTATTTAAT
Organism: Mycoplasma sp. 2248; assembly: GCF_034863245.1. Classification (NCBI taxonomy): domain Bacteria; kingdom Bacillati; phylum Mycoplasmatota; class Mollicutes; order Mycoplasmatales; family Mycoplasmataceae; genus Mycoplasma; species Mycoplasma sp. 2248. The sequence goes on along the minus strand of NZ_JAYFFC010000002.1, from coordinate 16,321 downwards.
TCTCCCTTTTAATAATTCAAGACTTTCGTTTGAAACAATCATAACGTCAGCAGCAATAGCAGCTTCAACTGTTAATGAGTTAGCTTTAACAACTGTAACGTTTGGTAAGTTTCTAACTGATTTGTAAACCATTGTGTTTTCTGTAACAACTAAAACATGTTTTAAGTTTGCTACTTGTAATTCAGCTAATTTAGCAGCAACTGTTTTTGTTGAGATTGTGTCTAATGCTAAATCATCAACGATAACAGCTTGATCTTGTGCTAATAATGTTAAAGCTGAAATAAATGCACGGAATTTAACTTTCTTGTTAACTTTAAGTGAGTAGTTTCTGTTTGGTTTAGGTCCGAATGCTCTTCCCCCTCCAACTCAGATTGGTGAACGCATAGAACTGTGACGTGCTCTACCTGTTCCTTTTTGTCTTCAAGGTTTTTTACCTGAACCACTTACTTCTGAACGGTTTTTAACTTTGTGTGTTCCTTGTCTTCTTGATGCTCTCTCTGATAAGATTGAGTCAAATACTGCTTGTTCATAAATTTTTTCACTAGCAAATAATTGTGCTGGTAAATCTGCTTTATGAGCAACTTTAGCAACGTTTTTGTCTTTTTGAACTGTAACTTTAGCTGATTTTGAAGCAGCTGGTTTTGTTGAAGCTTTTTTAGCTGGAGCTGATTTAGGAGCAGCTTTTTTAGCTGTTTTAGATTTTTTAACTGTTTCTGCCATAAATTATTCTCCTTTGTTTGCTTCTGCAGCATCAATTAATTCTTGTAATTGTTGTGCGTTCATTCCAACTGTAACTTCAATGTTGAATTTTTTAGCTTTTTCAATAAGTTCGTTCATTAACATAGCTTCTTTAACGTTTACTAATTTAATTTCTTCACGGCTTGGTAATCCTTTAACCGCTTCTTTTACTACTACGAATGATTTTTTAGGCCCTGGAATTGAACCTTTGATTAATAATAAGTTGTTTTCTACATCTACTTTAACAACTTCTAAGTTTTGAACTGTTGTTTTAACATGTCCAAGGTGTCCTGGCATTGTCATACCTTTGTAAACACGGTTACCTGAGATATCCCCAAGTGATCCTGTTTGTCTAATAGGTTGAGATCCTCCACCTCCACCGTGAGATTTAGGTCCGATGTGTTGGTTATGTCTTTTAATTGTACCAGCGAACCCTTTCCCTTTTGATGTACCTGTAACGTCTACAAGTTCACCTGCTTTAAAAATGTCAGCTTTAATTAAATCTCCAAGTTCGTATCCTGACATATCACGAACTTCTTTAACGAAGCGCTTAGGTGTTGTTGAAGCTTTAGCAAAGTGACCGATTTCAGGTTTGTTTGCTCTACTTGCTTTTTTATCAGCTGTAGCAAGTTGTGTTGCAACGTAACCATCTTTGTCGTTTGTTAAAACTTTTGAAACAACATTTGGTTGTACTTCGATTACTGTAACAGGAACACTTTTTCCTGATTCAGTAAAGATTTGAGTCATACCAACTTTACGTCCTAAGATTCCTTTCATATTGTCTCCTTAAAAATTGAGTATTAAATTTGATTATTTAACTTTAACTTGAATATCCACACCAGCTGGTAATTCAAGTCTTTGTAATTGATCTTGAGTTTTAGCAGAAGGATCGGTAATTACAACTAATCTTTGGTGTGTTCTGCTTTCGAATTGTTCACGGCTTTTCTTGTTAACGTGAACAGATCTTAAGATAGTAATTTCATCTCTTTTTGTAGGTAAAGGAATTGGTCCACTTACTTTAGCATCTGTTGCTTTTGCAATTTCATAAATTCTTTTTGCAGCAGCATCAACTAATGCGTGGTCAAACCCTTTAACTTTGATGTTTAACTTACTCATTGTTGTCTCCTTTGTTCTTAATTTTGAACATAGCTCCTTTTAAAAACCCAACGTGTCCTCAACAACATTTTGGCACGTTGGCAACCTTAAAATTCATAGCTATAGTTGCTTATTGATTATATAGTAAAAATTAAAAAACAGAAACCGAAATTTCTGTTTTTATTTCTAGCAACTCCTCTCCGTGTATCAAGGAGCTTTTTCTTATGAAATTTTCTTTAAAATTCAGTTATTTAAAATCTGAAATGGAACGTATTCATAAGCTTTTTCTTGGATAGTTTGACCTTGTAGTAACATCATTGTGGGAACCTTTAAAACTTGTCATTTTGTATTAGGAACTCTAAATAATTGAGCCTCTTCAGCATCCACATTAATGAAACGAATTCCATGATTTCCTTCATATTCTTTAGCAATTTCCTCTACAATAGGTCTCATCATTTTACAATCACCACATCATTGAGTAGTGAAATTCAAGAAGATTAATTCGTTATCTTTATTAGCTTCAATTATTTTTTTAGCTTCTTCTCATTTTAAATTTTCAAACATATTCACCTCTAAACAGCTAAAAGTGATAAAGCGATCATAGGGTCTTTATCAGTTGCTTTAAATATTTTCTTTCTAATTGTTTTACGTAATTTTTCATTTAAATCATACATACGTTTGCAGCTATTTGATTTAACTACATCTACAATGATTTGTTTAATTAAGTTAGTCATTTGCTCTTGCTCAGAAATATCAATAACACCAACATAATTAATGTGTAATTGTCCTGTTAAGTTACGTGTTTTCGAATCGTACATAATATTGATTACAATAACACCTTCTCTACCTAAAAATTCTCTTTCAGAAATAACTTCAGATGAAATGTCTCCAACTCCAAAACCATCAATAATAGTAGTTCCAACTTCTTTAACTTTTCCGTTGTGACTAAATAATTTACCATCAATAAAGTGAGCTATTTTTCCATTCATTAAGACAAGTGTATTGATGTCTTGAACATTCTTAAGTTCATCATTAATGTATTCACTAGCTGAAACTAAATATCTGTATAAACCTTGAGCAGGCATGAATACATCTGGTTTAAGAACTTTTACAAGTGAAACCAAATCATCTCTTGTAGGTCTTACGTAGAAGAACATTTTTTCACTAATATCAAATAGGTTGTGCGTGATTTTAGCTATTTCATCCATTGTTTGTGCATAATCAGACTCAAGACCATTAACTGGTGGAGCTAACATAATCACAGTGTCAGTAGGTTTAATTTTTAAATAAACGTCATTATTTTCTGTAATTCTATTGAAACGTGAATAAAGTCTTTCAGTTGATGCAGTAATTAAAACAATAGCATTTGAATGTTTATTAATTTGTCTGTGGTCAATTAATTTTGGTAATGGCACTACTGTTGAGAATTTAGAAATTAAATCTAATAAATCAGCATATGTTTTTCCATATGGAACTACTGGTCTATTGTATTTGATTGCTAAATCTAAAACTTGTTGCAATGTAACCATTTCTTCACCATAGGCACCAACAATTATTTTTTCATCAGGATTTGCTTTCTTGAAAATATCATCAAGTTCGGTATATGCATTATATTTTTCAATCCCTCTACCTGAAACATTTGATTTACCAGCATCTGAAACAATAGCCACAATTTTTCTACCTTCAAAGTATTTTGCAAGTAATGGGAAGTAAACTTTTCCATAAATTCCTAAGTTACCTTCAACATAGTTAAACATAAATAAGTAGTCACCTGTTTTAGTTTGGAAGTTAAACCCAATATTCCCAGGCATTGAACCTGTTAGCCCAAAAGGAACGATTGTTAAATCACCAAATTGAAGTTTTTGTCTAATAACTTGAACTTGTCCTTTTTTAAGTTGAATATCGTATTTTGTAATTCTGTCAATAACTAAAACTTGATTAAATGCAGAAGTATAGATTTTAAGGTTAGGAATTTTCATTAACAATCAAGGGATTGCACTGAATGTTTCATTCTTAATGTCTGTGATGAATAAACCTTTAATTCTGTCTTTGTTTTTGATTAAATAATCAAAATTTGGAATAAGTGTATTAACACCATTTGACATATTTAAAGGCACCTTAGCACCTGCATTAACTATAAAAATGTCATCATTATATTCAAAAACATAACAGTTTTTACCGTTTTCGTCTTGTCCTCCAAGAGCGAAAATATTTACATTTTCCATATTTTTCTCTCTTTCATTATGTATTATGTGTTTTAAAAGTAAGGAATAATTAGTTTGCTAATTAATTTTTTAATTATAGCAAATTGATTTTTTGAGGGTAAAAATAAAAACACCTAATACATAGGTGTTTTAGTAATTAATTACTTAATGCAAATTACTTAACAACGTGTTCTGTAATTTGATCGTTTTCAACAACTAAGAAAGCGTCTCCTTGTTGAATTCCGTATGGTTCTAATGCTGAAACAGCATTTTCGTGATCTTGTTTTACAAGTGGGAATAATGATTCTGAATCAACTGAGTTTCATACTGATGAATATGAACCGAATGCATTGATTAATAATGGATCATTTACAATACCAATAACTGTTGAGTTAGGTCTGAATTTAGCAACTTCTTTTAATAAAGCTCCTGTTCTTGATAAAACAACAACATATTTGTATTTTCCTTCTTGTGCTTTTTGAGCTATTGAGTAAGCAATTTGTGAACGTTTGTTTGATTGATCTGAATTTTTTCAAACTTTTTCTAATTGAATTTCGTAGTAGTTTCTTGAGTAGAATTCTTTTTCTGCTCTTCTTGAAATAGCTGACATTGTTTTAACAGCCTCTAATGGGAATGAACCGTTTGCACTTTCTCCTGAAAGCATTGTTGAGTCAGCTCCTAATTCAACTGCGTAGTAAACGTCTGTAACTTCAGCACGTGTTGGGTGTGGTGAGTTTTCCATTGAGTCTAACATTTGTGTTGCAACGATAACTGGTTTACCAGCTTCACGACATTTTCTAATGAACATTTTTTCATAGTATGGAACATCGTAGTAAGGAATTTCTAATCCTAAGTCTCCACGAGCAACCATAATACCATCTGATGCTTCAATAATTTCATCAATGTTTACACATCCTAAGTGTGATTCAATTTTTGAGAAGATTTGAATGTGTTTTCCACCGTTGTCATCTAATAATTTTCTTAATTCTTTAACGTTTTTAGCTGAGTTAACGAATGAAGCAGCAACATAGTTAATTCCACTTTTAATTCCGAATTTAACGTCGTTGATGTCTTTTTCAGCTAAGAATGGTAATGAGAAGTCTACACCTGGTAAGTTAACACGTTTGTTTGTTTTTAATTTGTGTGTGTTTTCAGCTTTAACTTTTACGTAGCCATTTCCAACTTCTGTAACTACTGTTGATAATTTACCATCATCAATTAAAACTTGGTTTCCAACAGATAAGTCTTGTGCCATATCATATGCAACTGTAATTTCTGTTGATGTACCTTCGTGCGAAAGATATTTATCTTGTGTTGTGTAGATGATCATTTCTGTACCTGATTGCACAACTTGAGCTCCATCTTTCATTTTTCCAATACGAATTTCAGGTCCTTTAGTATCTAACATAAGAGAAACTGGAACTTTTAATTCTTGTGAAACTCTTTTTCCTAATGTAAATTTATTTAATTGTTCTTCGTGTGAACCGTGGCTAAAGTTTGCTCTAATTGTTGTTACACCATTTTGAACTAATGATAATAACATATCATAGTTATCACTTGATGGGCCAATTGTAGCAACTAATTTAGTTCTTTTATCAGTAATTTTCATATTGCTCCTAGTAATTAAATATATATTTAAAATATAAACATATTTTACAACATTTTTCAAGTTTTACCTTATGGTAGTTTGTAATTAGTTCTATATTTTTATTCCTATGCACAAGGAATAAAAAAACACAATGCGCTAATTGTTAGAACATTGTGTACACAAATAATTTATTAAGCTTGTTGATTTAAAAATGAAACATCTTGACTAAGTTCAATTGTATTATCACTTGTTAATGGAAATACAGATTTAGCAGTTAAATCATCTTTTGTAGCTTTTAAAACGTTTTGATTGAATACTAAATGAACATTTAATGTGTTATCTGTCATTGTAATTGTTGATTGTGCTCAATCAATTGCAACTAAATCATTGACTTGTAAATCAAAGTTAGCTTTGATAAATTCAGGTTTAGTTTCTTCATTTAAAGTAGTTACATAATCGTTTAATGCTTGAATAGATGAGTAGTTAGTTTTTAATTTTTCTTCACTTAATGTAAGTGATTTAGTAATTAATGTTGAATATTTATTATCTGCAGCAACTGTTGCAAATCCTGTTAACTCATAAACATATTGTTCTGTAGCTTCATTTTCACTATTTAGTTTCTTAAATTGTAAATATAAAGTTCCTGTTTCATCATTTGCATATGATGTAAATTCGATGTTTGACATAGTGTAGAAGATATTTTCAGTTGTTGCATCATCATTATAAACAAATGTAAATGATTTACCTGTGTCAGTTTTAGCAGCTTGTTCTGAAGTCATTGCATTTTGAGTTTTAAGTTCTGCTAATCATTTATCTTTGTTTCAATTTGTATCACCGATTTGAAGAATTGGAGAACTAGTAAATTCTGAAGCTAAATGAGTTGATTTATCTAATGAACCTGTTGAAACTAATGAATAATTTTCAATTGTCGGTCTAACAGCATCTAAGAATGATAAATCAACATTAGCATCAACTTTATTATTCTCTTCTAAATTAAACACTGATTGTGAACTTAAATTTTCTTTTGTAGCAGCTAATACATTTAAGTTGTATGAAAGACTTAATTTCATTATTTTGTCCTCAAATGCAACTTGCAGACTGCTTCAATTAAAATTAGTCAATTTAGATGATTCTTTTGTTGAGAAATGATTTTTAATAAATTCAACTTTTTTATCTTGCTCTAAGACTTCAAAGTGTGTTTTTAACGCGTCTGAAGATTTGAATTCTCTAAATAATTTTTCAGTATCAGCAGTTAATGTAGCAATCGTTAAATTAGCATATGGATTTTTAGTAGACAATGTTGCAAAACCAGTTAATTCAAAAATGTGAGTTTTAACTGTATTTGCATTTTTATCTTTAACTAACATTTTAAGCAATAATGTACCTGTTAAATCGTTTGCATATGAAACAAATTCAATTCTATAACCTTGATCTCTAGCTTCTTGAGCAATCGCATTAAATACCATTCCATTGCTTGCTGTTAATTCAAATGATTTAATATTATCAACTTGATTTTTATCACTTTCAGTTTGGATTTTAGCAGCTGTAAGTTCTTTAATTCAAGCTGAATTATCTCATCTTGTTCCACTAATAGGAACTAATGGATTTGTTACATATTCAGAAGCTAAATGTTTATCTTTAGTTAATGAACCGGTAACATTTAGATTAAAATCTGCATAATCTATATTAGTTTTTTTCTTTGATTGTTTAACCAATAATGCTGATGTAGCTGCTATTCCACCAAGAACAACAACTGAACCACCTAAAAGTAATAATGGTTTTAATGTTTGTTTAGTCAATTTCATTTTCATCTCCTGAAAGAGTTTGTGTTAAATCATCACTAAGTTGCTCAATTCCGACTTTTTTTTCTGAAGAAACTAAGAAATACTCAAAGTTTCCAAGTTCATTACGTAAGCTTTTAATGTGATTTAATAGTTGGTTTTTGTCTTTTTGTTTAAGTTTGTCAGTTTTTGTGAAAACTAACTTAAAGTTTATATTATTTGATATTAAAAAATTTAATTCAGGAACATCTGTATTAGTAATTCCGTGTCTAGAATCAATTAGTAAGTAAACACATCTAAGGTTTTCTCTTTCTATCAAATATTCATAAATCATCTTCATCATTTTATCTTTTTGAGTTTGCGAAATTTTTGCGTAACCATAACCTGGTAAGTCAACTAAAACTGCTCCAAATTCATTTTCAAAATAGTTAATTAATTGTGTACGACCTGGTGTCTTAGATGTTTTTGCTAATTTCTTATTTTCAACAATTGCATTGATTAATGAACTTTTTCCAACGTTTGAGCGACCTCAAAAAGCGACTTCATAATTTGGATGTTCGTATCAATTTGCCCTGTTTGTAGATGATTTAATAAATTTAAACATTGTCCTAAATTCCTTTTTTGTTTTGTTTTGCTTTTTCTATTTGTTCTTTATGTTGTTGTCTGATTTGAGTTGAAGAAATATTTGAGTTTTCATAATCAGGCATTATTATGATTGTTTCAAGACTATTATTTAAAGCATTATTTGCTGTAGCTAATTTGAGTTCATAATTAAAGTCAGTTTGATTTCTAGCACTACGTACAAGTCATTTTACATTTAATTGATGAGCTAAATCAGCTGTTAAATCAAAGTAGTTTTTTAAGACAACCACTTTATCGTTTTCTTGATATTTATTTTTAATTGCTTCAAAATTTTCTTCAATTCTTTCAATATTATCTTTATCAGGATTGTAAGTTACAACAACATAAAGTTTGTCAAAAAGCTCGGTAGCTTTTTGCACTATTGATTCGTGACCTTTATGAAATGGATCGAATGATCCAGGAAATAAAGCTATTTTAGTTTTGTTCATAAATTTTAATTGCATTTCTTGCAATAACTAATTCTTCATTTGTTCTAATTACATAAACTGGAACTTCTGAATCAGGTGCAGAAATTAAAGCGAATTCACCAATTGGTCCATAGTTAACTTCTGAATTTAATTTAATGTTTTTGAAGAATAATTTGTCTGCAATCATTTGTCTAATAATAGGTGTGTTTTCTCCAATTCCAGCTGTGAAAACAAGCGCATCTGGTTTACCACCAATTTTGTTTGCATAAACTGCTACATAGTCAGCAATTTTTTGTGAGTAAAGTTCAAGTGCAAATTGTGCATCTACATTTCCTTTGTTTGCTGCAGCACAAATATCTCTCATATCTGAAGAAATTGTAGAAACACCTAAAAGACCACTTTGTTTATTTAAAATATCTGTGAATTGATTGATGTCTAAACCTGATTCGTTCATAACAAATTGATGAATTGAAGGGTCAATGTCACCACTTCTTGTTCCCATCATTATTCCAGCTAATGGTGTCAGCCCCATTGATGTGTCAAATGATTTTGAATCTTTAACAGCACATAATGAACCGCCGTTTCCTAAGTGCATATTAACAAATGTTACAGTTTCTTTGTCTAAGATTTGAGCAAGTTTTTCTGTAATGTATTGGTGTGAAATTCCGTGAGCACCATATCTTTTGATTTCGTATTTTTCTACTAATTCTTTCGGTAGTGCATATGAGCTATTTACTTTGTTAATTGTTGTATGGAATGCTGTATCAAAGTCACCTGATAATTTAGCGTGTGGGAAAACTTTTCTAAATCCGTAAATTGATTGCACTGCTCCTGGGTTGTGTAATGGTGCATAAATTGAAACTTTATCTACAATGTTAATTACTTCATCTGTGATTTTTGCTGTATTGTTAAAGTATGTACCACCTTGAACAATTCTAAATCCAATGTACTCAATTTCTTCTGGTTGGTGGATTAAGTTAATTTCTTCCATTAATTCATATAATTTGTTAACAGCAACTTCGTGATTTGGCATTGCTACTGTTTTTTCAAATTTTTGACCATTGAATTTAATTGAAATAGCTCCCTCAGGTAATGTAATTCTTTCAGCAATACCACTAGCGATTAATTCTAATGATTCTTTATCAAATAAACTTAATTTAATTGAGCTACTTCCTGCATTGATTACTAAAACTTTTTTATTCATTATTACTCCTTGTTTGTGTTTAAAATCGAAATAAGAATTGTTCCTATTATATCTTTTGTCGTTGCTCCCCTTGATAAGTCTGCAACGGTTTGATTAAATCCTAAAACAAAAGGACCATACGCATTGAATTTACCTAACTGCTGAATAAATTTGTAAGATATATTAGCTGAATTTAAATCAGGAAACACAAATACATTAGCATCTTGGTAATTAAATAAATCTTTTTTCTCTCTTATTTTGTTATTTAACGCTGCATCAACTTGAACTTCACTTGCATACACATTTTCATGTGGATATTTTTCTGAAAACAATTTTGCTGCATTTGACATTTTTAAAGCTTGTGCACTTGAGTTTGAACCATTTGTTGAAAAGGACATAAATGCACCAGTTGGTTTATCAAGAACTTTTTTGCTAAAGTCCATAGCATTTTTAGTTATATCAACTAATTGTTCTTCAGTTGGTTCAATAATAAAAGAAGGATCAGAAACTACATAAGTTTGTGATTTTTTATTAAGCACCATTGCTGATGAAATTGTGGTTGTTGTTTTATCTAAAACCCTTAGAGCACTACGATAAAATGATTTTGAAGTTGTGTTATATCCACCCACAACAACGTCATATTTTTGTGTTTTAGCAATGTGCATACCAATGATGTTTCTAGTGTTTGAATCAAACTCAAGGTCAAGTTGATTTAAATCTAAATTAGGTTGTTTTTTTAATCTAGATTGTATGTAGTTTTGCTTAACTTTTTGGATTTGGTCAAATGAGACAAAAACATCATGTTTATCATTTGAGTTTTCAAATGATAAGTAGTTGATTATGATGTTTTTATTGAGCATTAATTTGTTTATTCAGAATCTTTGAGAAGGTGAATAAGTATCTATTAAAAGCACTGTGTATTGGTGCTTTTTATGTTTAATTTTTCAAAATATTGAGTGTAAAAGCATAGTATCCTTTTTAGTTTGTTATATTATACCAATAGTTTAGTTTTATGTAATTGTATATAACTAAGTTATTTAGTGTTAAATAAAAAAATATCAGTTTGAATGTAAACTGATATCTATATATAAAACTCATATTTATTATTAAAAAGTAAAGATTAAACTAATTCAATAATTGCCATACGTGTTGAATCACCTTGACGACGAGGTAATTTAATAATCCTTGTGTATCCACCGTTTCTTTGTGAGTATTTTGGTGCAATATCATCAAATAAGTATGATAATACAGCTTTACCATCTTTAGTTTTAATTGGACGTAAGAAACCTGCAACAGCACGTCTGTTTGCTAATGTAGGGTTTTTAGCTTTTTGAATCATTTTTTCAGCGTGTCTTCTTAATTCTTTTGCTCTTGTTAAAGTTGTAACAATTCTCCCGTTTACGTATAATTCACTAACAAGTGAACGCATCACACCGTTTCTTCATTTAGTGTCACGTGAATAGATTTGTGTTGGGTTTGCCATATTACTCATCTCCTTCTCTTAATTCAAAACCGTAATCTTTAACTTTATCAATGATTTCTTGAATTGATTTTCTACCTAAGTTTTTTGTTTGCTCTAATTGTGAAACTGTAAGTTCTCTAATTTGTGATAATTTAGTTTTCTTAATTTTTCTAAGTGCATTAGCTGAACGAACTGATAAGTTCATTTGTGAAATATCGATATCATCTTCTTGTTTTTCTTCTGGTTTTTCAACGATTTCCTCAAAGATATCAACTTTCATTTTATCTGTATCTCCGATTACTTCAAGAAGACCAATTAAAATGTCAGCTGCTTGTCTAAGAGCATCTTTTGCATCTACTGTTCCATCTGTTTCAATGTTAAACTCAAGTTCTTCTTCAATTCTGTTTGAAGCTGAGTTCATTTCTTTGATGTTGTAGTAAACTTTTTTGATTGGTGAGAAGTTTGAATCAACTGCGATAAATTCACCTTTTTTAATGTCACTCATTGGAGCTAAATCATCTTTTTTACGTTTAGAAATGTAAGCTTTGTTTTCATCAAAAGAAACAAATCCACGTCCTGAACGTAAGTAAATTTCAACATTAAGAGCCTTAGCATTCATAACTGTAGCTAACTTAATGTTTGTATCAATAACTTGAACACCTGGGTGTGAAACTACTTTAAGTGATCTTGAAGTAACTTCTCCAGGAGCTTCCGATTGTAATGTAACTTTTACAATTTCATTGTCTTTAACAATGTTAGGGTTGTAAGCAAAACGAACTTTACGTAAATTCATTAATAAAGTAATAACATCTTCTGTAACATCTTTGATTGTTTGGAATTCATGATCAACACCTTCGATTTTAACTGCAAATGGTGCTAATGATGAAATTGTTGATAATAATGTTCTTCTTAAAGGAACAGCTAATGTATTACCAAAACCTCTTTCAAGACCTCTTAATACAAAAGTTGTTTCAGCAACATCATCTCTTTTGTGGATTACAGGTTTATCTAAGTAAACCAATTTTTTCATTTTTTCCATTGTTTACCTCTTTTGAATTATTTTTTCATACGTTCACGTTTTAAGATACGTTTTGGTGGTCTTGTTCCGTTGTGTGGAACTGGTGTAACATCTTTGATTTCTGTTACTGTAATACCGCTAACTTCGATTTGTTTTCTAGCAGCATCTTTTCCAGCTCCAAGACCTTTTAATTCAACTTTAACTGTTTTGATTCCGTGTTCTTTAGCAGCTTCAGCAGCAGCTTGCGCAGCTAAACCGGCAGCATATGGAGTTTTCTTTTTAGTACCTTTGTATCCAATTGCTCCTGCTGAACTTCAAGCAATAACATTCCCGTTTTCATCAGCAAAAGTAACAATTGTGTTTTGGTTTGTTGAGTGGATGTGTGCTACACCACTTGTAATGTTCTTTTTCTTAGTTTTACGAGCCATTATTATTTACCTTTCTTTCCTGCTACAGTTTTTCTTGGACCCTTACGTGTACGAGCATTCTTTTGAGTACTTTGTCCACGAACTGGTAATCCTTTACGGTGTCTCATTCCACGGTAGCATTTGATTTCCATTAAACGTTTGATGTTTAATGAAACTTCTCTACGTAAGTCACCTTCTGTTGTGTAAACTTTAGCTGCTTCACGAATTCTTGATAATTCTTCTTCTGATAAATCTTTTACACGAGCATCTTCGCTAATGTTTGCTACTTTACAAATTTCTTTTGCTAATGTTCTTCCAATTCCATAAATGTATGTTAATGAAATAACAACACGTTTATTGTTTGGGATTTCGACGTTTAAAATTCTAGCCATTTAAAATCCTTTCTAATGATTACCCTTGTCTTTGTTTGTGTTTTGGTTGAACACAAATAACACGGATAATTCCTCTACGTTTAATGATTTTACAGTCTTTACACATTTTTTTAACACTTGCTCTAACTTTCATTAGTTCTCCTTATTACTTGTGTCTGTAAGTAATACGTCCTTGTGTTGTATCATAAGGACTTACTTCGACATCAACTGAATCACCTGGTAAGATACGAATGTGGTTAATTCTCATCTTTCCAGAAATATGAGCTTTAATTGTGATGCCATTTTCAAGTTCTACTAAATAATCATCAATTGTAAAAACTTCTTTGACAACACCTTTTATTTTAATAGCATCTTTTGCCAATTAGATTCCTTTCGTTAACACGATTCCTTTTCCATTTTTGATGAGTACAGTGTGTTCATAATGAGCTGTTCTTGTATTATTGGCGCTAACTATTGTTCACCCATCTCTAAGTTGAATAAATTTATTAGTTTGGGCAATCATTGGCTCAATACAAATTACCATACCATCTTTAAGTAATGGACCAGTTCCTTTTTTACCTTCATTGAAAATATTAGGATCTTCATGTAATCTTCTTCCGATTCCATGACCACAAAAGTCTCTTGGTGTAAATAAACCGTGCTTATGGATATATTCACCTATTGCATAAGATATATCACCTGTTCTAGCACCTTTTTTAATCGCTTTTAATCCAGCTTGAAAAGCTCCTTTAGCTACATCAATAAGTTTCTGATCTAGAGGCGAAACTTTTCCGACCGGTTTAGTGAAGGCACTATCACTATAAAAACCTTCTCAGATGCATCCTAAGTCAACACTAACAATGTCACCTTCTTCTACGATACGATCTGTAGGTATTCCATGGATCAATTGTTCATTAACTGATATACATGCTGTACTTGGAAAACCTTGATAACCTTTAAATGCAGGTTTGGCTCCACGTTTGATTATTTCTTTAAAAGCCAATTGATCAATATCTTTTAAAGAAACCCCTGGTCTTACAAAGTCTCAAACTATTTGCTTGACTTCTGCCAAGATTTGACAAGATTTGGTAATCTTTTGAATTTCTTCTTCTGTTTTTACTCAAGACATAATTAGATCACCTTTCTCTGTAAAAAATAAAATAATCTAACATATATGTTAGATATTTTAAAGTTTATTTATTTTATCACTTTTTTGCAAAATTTCAAGTACCTGTTTTGCAACTTCTTCAGGTGTAGCTGAAGCATCTACAACTCTTAATTCATCAAGTGATTTGTAGTAGTCAATTAATGGTTTTGTTTGTTCTTCATAGATTTTTAATCTGTGTTCAATACGTTCAGGTGTGTCGTCTGCACGTTGAACAATTTGATTAGAACAAACATCACAAACACCTTCTGCTTTAGGTGGTTGGAAGTCTACATGGTAACCAGCACCACAATTTACACATGTTCTTCTACCACTTAAACGCTTAATGATTTCTTCATTATTTACTTGAAGCTCAATAACTACAAATTCAAAGTCTTTAAGTGAATTTAAGAACTCGGCTTGGGCTTTAGTTCTAGGAAAACCATCTAGGATAAAAAATTCGTTATTTTCTTTTAATTTTAAGATTGCATTTTCAACAATTTTATTTGTGATTTCATCAGGTACATATCCACCTGTTGTCACAATGTTTTGAACTTTAAGACCAAGTTCAGTTTTTTGTGCTATTTCGTTTCTAAAAATGTTACCTGTTGATAAATGAATTAAATTGCTTGTTTTTGACAACAAAGAAGCAACAGTACCTTTTCCTGCTCCTGGTTGTCCCATAAAAATCACATTTTTATTTATTTTATTTATCATAATAAACCTTCTACGTTTTCTGCTGAGTTGCTTTCAATATTTTTAATTGACTCTCTTTTTGCTTTTGATAAATTATTTGATTTAATTCTTGCTTGTAATTGCCCTACTGTTTCAAGTGCAACACTTACTAAAATCATAAGTCCTGTACCACCAAACGAAATTACACTAGGTAAAATGCCTGCCATAATTTCAATAAATTGCATACTTCCTAATGCTAATAAATAGAATGATGAAAATACACTTAATCTAAATACAATCCCAATTAAGTAATCTTGTGTTTCTTCTCCTGGTCTTACACCTGGAATAAATGTTGAATTTTTAGCAAAATCTTCAGCTATCTTATCAACTTTTGATTGTTGAATACCCATAACTAATGAGAAAGCAAAAATAATAACTATAAGTAATGTAAATCCAATTGGTTGAGTAAATTGCATATTTTGGTTAATTCATTGTTTTGATGCATTATCATCTGGTAGTATGTTTGCAATCATTGTTGGGAATGATAAAACCATCATAGCAAAGATAATAGGCATAATTCCAGCTGGATTTAGTTTAATAGGTAAATAACCAATGTCTTTTTTAGATTTAGATCTACCTGCTCCTATTTGTTGAATAGGTACATGTCTTTCTGCTACATAAACAATAGCTATAATCATTAAAACAAGTAAGTAAACAAGTATATATGTAAAGAAGTTGACTATACCAACAAGTGCGCCACTTGAACCAGATAAATCAACACCTATGTAATGTAAGAATGCTTCTTTAAATTGGAATGGTAATCTAGCAGCAATACCTGTGAAAATAATTAAACTTGTTCCATTTCCGATTCCTTTATTTGTGATTTGTTCTGAAATAAATAAAGCAAATAATGAAGCAGAAGTTAAAACCATCGGGATCATAAAGAATGTTAAAAATTCTTTTGATACAATTCCGTATCCATCCAACTCAATGAATTGACTATTTCCATTACCAAGTGTTTTAATTAAGAAAACAGCTTGTGGATAAGCAATAACAATTGTTAACAATCTAGTAATAATATTTATTTTTCTTCTACCTTGCGGCCCACTCTGACTTAATTTATAAATTGGAGGGAATATTTTTGATTGTAAAATCATCATTATAAGAGAAGCATTAATAAATGGACTAATACCTAAAGCAAATAGCGAGAACTGTCTAAGTCCTCCACCACCAATTAAGTTTAATGTATTTAAAAAAGAGTTACTACTAATTGCGTCTTCATTTTTAATCTTTACAAATGGTAATGTTATAGTCGTTCCTAAAATATAGATAGCCAACATGAGTAAAGTAAAAATAGCCTTCTTCGTTAAATCCTTATTTGTGAAGAATGCTCTTAATCTATTTTTTGTTTTATAGATTAAATTACCCAATGTGCTCGCCCCTTTTTTAAAATATATTGGTATTATATAACAAAATATTTTTTTTCATAGTTTGAGTTAATAAAAAAACACCATTAAAGGTGTCAAATATTCTTTGAAAACTGAATAGTTATTTTAATAATTCATTAAAATGTCTGAATACATCTTAATATACTTTTAAACCTATC